>DASSPH010000022.1 GCA_035699745.1 Vicinamibacterales bacterium | reverse complement strand
ATTTCCAGATTTCACTCACCCGGCGCGCGGAGATCGTCTTTGCGGTTGCTCAGCTTCAGGACCGCGAGCGATCGTCCGGCCAGATCGTAGATGTCTCCGCCGCGCAGGCGGCGCGGCGCCTGCCAGGGCTCCGCCGTGTCGAGCAGCGTCTGCCAGCGCTCGATCGCCAGCGTCGGCGGCAGCACGAAGGGAATCGCCGCGGCGTCGCCGTTCAGCAGGACGAGCAGGGTGTCGCCGATGATCCGCTCGCCGCGCTCGTTGACCTCCTGGATGCCGTCGCCGTTCAGCCGCACGCCGAGCGCGCGCCCCTCGGGCGCGTTCCACGTCTCGTCGGTCATCTCGGCGCCGGTCGGATCGAGCCAGGCGATGTCGAGCACGTCGCCGCGGCGCAGACGGCGCCCCTGGAAGAACTTCCGCCGGCGGAGCACCGGGTGATCCCGCCAGATGCGGATCAGCCGCCGCGTGAACTCGAGGAACTCGCGCCGGTCGGCGGACGGCGTCCAGTCCGTCCAGCTGATCGGGCCGTCGTGACAGTAGCCGTTGTTGTTGCCGCCCTGCGTGCGGCACAGCTCGTCTCCGCCGCTGATCATCGGCACGCCGATCGACAGCAACAGCGTCGCCATGAAGTTGCGGCGCTGCCGCGCCCGCAGCTCGCGGATCTGCGGATCGTCGGTCTCCCCTTCGACGCCGCAGTTCCAGCTGAGATTGTGCCGCTCGCCGTCGCGGTTCTGCTCACCGTTGGCCTCGTTGTGTTTGTCGTTGTAGGTGACGAGATCCGCAAGCGTGAAGCCGTCATGCGCGGTGATGAAGTTGATGCTGGCGTACGGACGGCGGCCGCTCTGCTCGTAGAGGTCGCTGCTCCCGGAGAGCCGTGTCGCCAGCTCCGAGAGCGTGCCGCCGTCGCCGCGCCAGAAGCGGCGCACGGCGTCGCGATACTTGCCGTTCCACTCCGTCCACTTCGTCGGGAAGTTGCCGACCTGATAGCCGCCTTCACCGAGATCCCACGGCTCCGCAATCAGCTTGACCTGCGAGAGGATCGGATCCTGGTGAATGATGTCAAAGAACGCCCCGAGCTTATCGACGGCATGCAACTCACGAGCCAGGGCGCTCGCCAGATCGAAGCGGAAGCCGTCGACGTGCATCTCGGTGACCCAGTAGCGCAGGCTGTCCATGATCAGCTGCAGCACGCGCGGGCTGCGCATGTTCAGCGTGTTGCCGCAGCCGGTGAAGTCTTCGTAATACCGCGGCGCGTGCGGCTGCAGCCGGTAGTAGCTGGCGTTGTCGATGCCGCGCAGCGAAATCGTCGGGCCGAGATGATTCCCTTCCGCGGTATGGTTGTAGACGACGTCCAGGATCACCTCGAGGCCGGCGGCGTGCAGCGCCCGCACCATCATCTTGAACTCGCGCACCGCTTCGAGCGGCGCTGCCGGCGCGCTCGAGAAGCGTGAGTCCGGCGCGAAGTACGACAGCGTGTTGTAGCCCCAGTAGTTGCTCAGCCCCCGCTTGACGAGATGCCACTCGTCGACGTGGTGATGCACCGGCATCAGCTCCACCGCGGTGACGCCCAGCGACACCAGGTGGCGGATCGCCGGTTCCGAGGCGAGCCCCAGGTACGTGCCGCGCAGCGAGTCGGGCACGTCGGGATGGACCGCGGTGAACCCCTTCACGTGCAGCTCGTAGATCAGCGTCTGGTGCCAGGGGGTCCGCAGCGGCCGATCGCCGCCCCAGGTGAACGCCGGATCGACGACGGCGGCCAGCGGCGCGAAGGGGGCGCTGTCACGCACGTCGAACGTCGCATCGTCCTGGCCGGCGGCAAAGCCGAAAAGCGATTCGTCCCAGCGGACGGGTCGCCCCACGACGCGGGCGTACGGATCCATGACGATCTTGTTGGGATTGAAACGGTGGCCGAGGTGCGGCTCGTAGGGTCCGTGGATGCGGTAGCCGTAGAGCTGGCCCGGGCGCACGTCCGGCAGATAGCCGTGCCACACCATGTCGGTGTGCTCGGTGAGCGGAATCGTCAACGACTCGCTCTCGTCGTCGGGCGAGTCGAACAGGCAGAGCTCGACGCGCGTCGCGTGCTCGGAGAACAGCGCGAAATTGACCCCGACGCCATCCCAGGTCGCCCCGAGCGGATACGGCGCCCCGGGCCACACTCTCATCGATCGGTTTGCCACAACAGCCCATTGTCATTTGGAAATCTGGAAATTTGGAAATCTGGAAATCTGGAAATCTGGAATTGGGAAATGTGGAAATCTGGAGCGGCCGATGACCAATCAGCGGAACCTCGATCTGTTGCGGCGGTGGGCGCGGATCTTCGACAGCGCGTTCCGGATTCCCGGGACCAACGTCCGCTTCGGCATCGATCCGATTCTCGGGCTGGTGCCGGGGATCGGCGACCTGGCGTCGCCGGTGCTGTCGCTGTTCATGATCTGGCAGGGCGCGCGCATGCACGTGCCGAAGATCGTGCTGGCGCGGATGGTCTTCAACGCGCTGATCGACGGCGTGTCGGGCGTCGTTCCCGTGGTCGGCGACCTGTTCGACTTCGGCTGGAAGGCGACCGAGTGGAACCTGGCGCTACTCGAGCGCCACGCGATGCCCGGGCAGCGGGCGACGTCGTTCGACTACGTGTTCGTGATCCTCTGCAGCGCCGTGATCGTCGTGGTCGCGGTGCTGCCGCTGCTCCTGGTGTGGTGGGGCTTCGCCTGGCTCGACCAGGCCCTTCGCGGGCGCACCTAGTCAGTGGTGTGCACGCACTGACGCACCGCGCACTGTCTACTCGCCGAGCAGCTCGCCGACGGGCTGCAGCTCCTCGATGTGATCGCACACCGCCTTGATCATCATCAGCATCGGAACCGCAAGCACGGCGCCCCACACGCCCCACAGCCATCCCCAGAAGAGCAGGCCGACGAAGATCGCCACCGGGTTCATCCGCGCCGCGCGGCTCATCAGCGCCGGCGTGAGCAGGAACCCTTCGAGGCTGGTGATGACGAATGCCGCCGCCGCGACCGTCACTGCCTTTCCCACATCGTCGAACTGCATGAACGAGACGACGGCGAGTCCGCCGGAGACGATGATCGGCCCGAGGTACGGAATCGAGTTGAAGATGCCGGCGAGCAGTCCCCAGACGATGAACTGGTTGACGCCGAAGAACCACAACACGGCCGCCGTCGCCACGCCGACGAGGAAGCTGGTGAGGATCTGCACGCGGATGAAGCTCGAGATCTGCACGTTGATCTCGTCGAGGATCTGAACCGTGAGCTTCTTCTGCCGCAGCGCCGGACCGGCGATCTTGACGATCTTGCGCTTGTAGAGGTCGCCGGTGACGAGAAAGAAGTAGACGAGGAAGAGGATGACGGCGAACTGGCCGGCCGCCGCCATCAGGTTGACGCCGCCCCAGTAGAGATAGCTGCGCGCGTTGAACGCGGGCTCGACGACCTGCACCTTCTGGACGTCGCGGGCGGTCGGGTCGCGCGACGGATCCGACTGGGACGCGACTTCGGCGGTGCGCTGCAGTTCGCTCGCCGCCTTCTGCACCTCGCCGAGCGCCGTCGGCCTGCGCTCGTGCGAGCGAAACCGCTCGCGCACGCGCTGCGCCGCTTCCGGCACCTGCCGGACGATCTGCAGCGCCTGGCCGCTCAGCGCGTAGGCGCCGCCGGCGAGAATCCCGACGAACAGCAGGAGCGCGAACGCGGCGCCGACCGAGCGCGGCACCTTGATGCGCCCCAGCGCCGACACCAGCGGCTCGAGCGCGTAGGCGAGCAGGATCCCGATCACGAGCGGGATGAGGACCGACTGGCTCCACTGCAGCGCGACGATCAGGCCGATCGCCGACAGCACCGAGATGGCGAAGCCGCGGGCGCGCGGGAAATCGACGACGGTGGGAGCGGGCTCTCCCTCCTGCCCGGGCGTTGGCGGAAGCGGGTCCTTCGCGGGCTGCACGCTCTCGGCCATCTGCGGGATGATTGTACTCGTTGAAGGTCGAGGCATTCGATTTCGAGCTTCCCGAAGAACTGATCGCGCAGACCGCAGTGGCGCGCGGCGCGTCGCGGCTCCTCGTCCTGGACCGCTCGACCTCTGCCGTGTCGCACGCCTCGATCCGCGACCTGCCGCGATGGCTCCGCGCCGGCGACCTGCTCGTCGCCAATGACACGCGCGTGTTTCCGGCGCGTCTGATCGGGCGCCGGGTGCCGAGCGGCGGCGCGGTCGAGTGTCTGTTGCTGCAGGCGGAGGGCGAAGCGTCCGCCGATCGCGCGGAGGTCTGGCAGGCGTTGATGCATCCGGGCCAGAAGCTCAAGCCGGGTGCGCGCGTGGTCTTCGAAGGCGCCGGCGCCCGGCTGCACGGCGAGGTGCTCGAGCGGCTCTTCTTCGGGCGGCGCAGGATCAGGCTGACGCCGGAGCGCGGCCGCGTCGCCGATGCGATCGACGCGCTCGGGCACGTGCCGCTGCCTCCGTACATCCATCGCGACGACACCGCGGCGGATCGCGAGCGCTATCAGACGGTGTTCGCGGCCCATCGCGGCTCGGTCGCCGCGCCCACGGCGGGACTGCACTTCGACGCCTCGCTGCTCGAGGCCTTGTCGAGCGCCGGGGTGGAGCGCGCCACCATCACGCTGCACGTCGGCTACGGCACGTTCAAGCCGGTCCGCGTCGACGAGGTCCAGGATCACGTCGTCGATCCGGAGCCCTACGACATCGGCGAGGCTGCGGCGCGCGCGATCGACGCGGCGCTGGACGAGCGCCGGCGCGTCATCGCCGTCGGGACGACGACGACGCGCGCGCTCGAGCATGCGGCGCGGCGCGGCGGCGGACGGCCTGCCGCGGGACGCGGAGAGGCGGACGTCTTCATCTACCCGGGATTCGAGTTCCGGGTCATCTCGGGGCTGCTCACCAACTTCCACCTGCCGAAGTCGTCCCTGTTGATGCTGGTGAGCGCGTTCGCCGGGCGCGAACGGGTGCTCGAGGCCTATCGCCAGGCGGTGGCGCAGCGCTACCGGTTCTACAGCTACGGCGACGCCATGCTGGTGCTCTGACGATGAACCGTGGGCGATGATGAGGACGTCCGAGGTATAGTCCGGCCGTGAAGTTCGGCTACGAAGAATTCGATCTTTCCGGCGTCAAGACGTATCCGCTGGCGTCGCGGAAGAGCAAGGCGAACGCCGCGGATTTCGCCCGCCCGTTCAAGGATGCGGCCGGCGCGGCGCTGGTGCAGTCGCTTCCATCGATTCTCGGCGGCGCGGATCTGAAAGCAGTCGCGGCGGCGATGCGCGCTGCCCGGGACGGCGGGCACGGCCTGATCTGGGGGATCGGCGCGCACGTGCTGAAGACCGGCCTGTCGCCCGTGCTCGTCGACCTGATGGAGCGCGGCTACATCTGCGCGCTGGCGATGAACGGCGCCGGCGTCATCCATGACTTCGAGCTGGCGCTGTCGGGAGCCACCTCCGAGGACGTCGACGAAGCGCTGGGTCCCGGCCGGTTCGGCATGGCCGAGGAAACCGGGCGCGAGCTCAACGCGGCGATCAATCACGGCGTCGCCGCAGGTCTCGGCCTTGGCCAGGCGGTCATCGACTACGTGCACCGGCGCCAGCCGCCGTTCGCCAACGTCAGTGTTCTCGCCGCGGCGGGCCGGCTGGAGATTCCCGTCACGGTCCACGTGGCCCTCGGCACCGACATCATCCACATGCACAAGGACGCGTCGGGCGCCGCGCTGGGCGAGGGCAGCCTCCGCGATTTCCGGTACTTCGTCGCGAACGTCGCCCGGCTCGAACACGGCGTCTACCTGAATTGCGGATCCGCCGTCGTCCTGCCGGAAGTCTTCCTGAAAGCCGTCGCTCTGGCGCGCAACACCGGCCGATCGCTCCAGGGGCTCACCACCGTGAACATCGATTTCGTCCGGCAGTACCGGCCGCAGACCAACGTGGTGTCGCGGCCGGTGGCCGGCATCGGCACCGGTTATTCGCTGGTCGGACACCACGAGATCCTGATCCCGCTGCTCGCCGCAGCGCTGGTGGACGAGTAGGGGATCGGGAGCGGCCGGCGGCATCGGGTATAATCGATGTTTCCCGCCGGTGTAGCTCAGTTGGTTAGAGCACGCGGCTCATATCCGCGGAGTCCGGGGTTCAAGTCCCTGCACCGGCACCATTTTTCACGATTTGGAAGTTTGGAAATCGGGTAATTTGGCAATGTCCGTTACCCCTTAAATTCCCAGATTTCCAAATTTCCCGATTTCCAAATCCCGATGCTCCTGGACGCCGTCCGGCGGTTCGTCGAGCGTCACGCGTTGTGGCCGCCGTCGGGGGCGCGCGTCGCGGTCGCGCTGTCCGGCGGGGCCGACTCGGTCGCGCTGCTCGTCATCCTGAAGCAGCTCGAGGCGGCGGGGGATCTCACCGTCGCCGGCGCGGCGCACCTGAATCATCAACTGCGCGGTGCCGAGGCCGACGCCGACGAGGCGTTCTGCGCGGCTCTTGCGGCACGTCTGCAGGTGCCGTTCGTGTCCGAGCGGGCCGATGTCGCGGCGCTCGCGCGCGACGGCAGGCGGTCGATTGAAGATGCGGCGCGCGCGGCGCGCCACGCGTTTTTCGCCCGCGCCGCGGCGGCGCTGCACGCTGACGTGGTGGCCACGGCCCACACCAAGGACGATCAGGCCGAGACGTTCCTGCTGCGCCTGATGCGCGGCGCCGGGACGCGCGGCCTGGCCGCGATCCGGCCGCGCGCGGGTCACATCGTGCGGCCGCTCCTCGAAGCGGACCGTGGTGCGCTGCGCGACTTCCTGGCGGCGCGGGGAGAGGGCTTCCGCGAGGACGCGACCAACGCGGACGTGGCGATTCCGCGCAACCGCGTCCGCCACGAGCTGCTTCCATACCTGGCCTCACACTTTTCGGCCGGCATCACCGGCGTGCTCGCGCGCGCGGCGGAACTGGCGCGGCAGGATGAAGATTTTCTTCACGCCGAAGCAATCAAACTGGCCGCGCGCGTCGTCTTATCTGATGTATCCGTCAGACTGGACGCGGCCGGCCTCAGCAGCGCTCCGCGCGCGCTGAGCTCGCGCGTCGCGCACGCCGCCCTCCAACGGCTCGCCGGTTCGAAGCCCATCCACTTCGAGCACGTCGATCGACTCCTGGCCCTCGCCGAGGGAGCGGCCGCAGGAGAAGGGCGCGCCATCAGCCTGCCGGGACAGATTGCCGTGCGCGTGGGGGACCGGATCGAGTTGCGACCGGCTGGTCAATCGCGGTCTCGCGGGCCTGCCCGCCGAAGCGCGAAGCGCGAAGGCGGGACCTCTTTCGCCGTGGCGCTGTCTATCCCTGGTGAGGTCCAGGTCGGCTCGCATGCGGTGGGCGCCGAGCGGCTGGAGGGGCCGGATGGCGCCGACCGGCGTCAAAGCAACTGGGAGGGGCGGGGCAGCGAGGTCGGCGTCGCGGCCGGGGCGCTGGCCCTGCCGCTGGCGGTCCGCAGCCGCCGCGCCGGCGACCGGTTCAGGCCCCTCGGGGCGCCGGGGCGCCGCAAATTGCAGGATTTCCTGGTGGATCGGAAGGTCAGGCGGGAAGACCGGGATGCGGTCCCGCTCGTTGTCGACGCCCACGACCGGATCGTGTGGGTCGTCGGCCAGTCGGTTGCAGAGGACTTTCGCGTCACGGACCCGTCACAAGGCGTGATACTCTTGAAAGTCAGGCATTTAGGAGGCCCAGGTTGAACTCGACCCTCAAGAGCTTGCTGTTCTGGATGGTCCTCATCGTCGTGGGGGTCATGATCTGGCAGTTCTCCACGACGTTCCAGCGCAACGAGACGCCGATGGCGTTTTCGACGTTCCTGGAATACGTCGAGAAGCGCCAGGTCGCGCGGGTGCTCATCACCGGCAACGAAATCACCGGTGAATTGAACAATTCGAGCGCCGGCGACGGCACGGGCACGAAGTTCCGGACCTACGCGCCGGGACAGTACGAAGGCCTGGCCAACAAGCTCCAGGACATGGGGGTGCAGATCTCCGCCAAGCCGGAGACGACCAGTCCGTGGGCGACGCTGCTGTACTCCTGGGCGCCCATCCTGCTGATGATCGGCTTCTGGCTCTTCATCATGCGGCAGATGCAGAGCGGCGGGAACAAGGCGCTTTCGTTCGGCAAGAGCCGGGCGAAGCTCTCGTCCAGCTCGCAGAAGAAGGTCACGTTCAAGGACGTGTCCGGCGTCGACGAAGCCAAGGAGGAGCTCCAGGAAATCATCGAGTTCCTCAAGGAACCCCAGAAGTTCCAGAAGCTCGGCGGCCGCATTCCCAAGGGCGTCCTCCTGATGGGATCGCCCGGGACGGGCAAGACGCTGCTCGCGCGCGCCGTCGCCGGTGAGGCCAACGTTCCCTTCTTCTCGATCAGCGGTTCCGACTTCGTCGAGATGTTCGTCGGCGTCGGCGCCTCGCGCGTCCGCGACCTGTTCGAGCAGGGCAAGAAGAACGCCCCGTGCATCGTCTTCATCGACGAGATCGACGCCGTCGGCCGCCATCGCGGCGCCGGCCTCGGCGGCGGCCACGACGAGCGCGAGCAGACGCTCAACCAGTTGCTCGTCGAGATGGACGGCTTCGAGTCGAACGAGGGGGTCATCCTCGTCGCCGCGACCAACCGTCCCGACGTGCTGGATCCCGCGCTGCTCCGCCCGGGCCGGTTCGATCGCCGTATTGTCGTCAACCGTCCCGACGTCAAGGGGCGCGAAGGCATCCTGGCGGTCCACACCAAGAAGATTCCGCTGGCTGACGACGTGAACATCCACGTGCTCGCGCGCGGCACGGCCGGCTTCTCGGGCGCCGACCTGGCGAACCTGGTGAACGAGGCGGCGCTGAACGCGGCGCGCTACAACCAGAAGGTCGTGCGCATGCACGACTTCGAGTTCGCCAAGGACAAGGTGATGATGGGCAGCGAGCGCCGCTCCATGATCATCTCCGAGGAAGAGAAGAAGGTCACCGCGATCCACGAGGCCGGCCACGCGCTGCTCGCGGTGGTGCTGCCGCACGCCGATCCGATTCACAAGGTGACGATCATCCCGCGCGGCATGGCGCTCGGCGTGACGATGCAGCTGCCCGAAGGGGACAAGCACAACTACACGCGCGATTACCTGAACGATCAGATCGCCATTCTGCTCGGCGGCCGCCTGGCAGAGGAGCTGACCAACGGCGGCATGACCACCGGCGCCGGCAACGACCTCGAGCGCTCGACCGAGCTGGCGCGCAAGATGGTCTGCGAATGGGGTATGAGCGACGCGATGGGGCCGCTCACGTTCGGCAAGAAGGAAGAGCAGATCTTCCTCGGCCGCGAGATCGCGCAGCACCAGGACTACAGCGAAGACACCGCGATTCGGATCGATCACGAGATCAAGCGGTTCGTCACCATGAACTACGAGCGCGCCAAGGAACTGCTGCAGCAGCACCAGGTTGCGCTGGAGCGGATCGCCGAGGAGCTGCTCGCCCGCGAGGTGCTCGACGCCGAGCAGGTCCGCCGGATCGTCGCCGGCGAGGCGCTCGAGGCGCACAAGCCGCCGCCGTCGCCCGCCGCCGTCGCGGACGCGGCGCGCCAGACGGCCAAGGAGCGGCCGCTCCAGATCCCGCCGCTCAACAAACCGCTCACCCAGGAGTGATCGGGAATTTGGGAATTTGGAAATGTGGAAATGTGGAAATCTGGCTAGATTTCCAAATTCCTAGATTTCCAAATTTCCAAATTCCCACATGATCCGGCGCCCTTCCTTCACGGTTCCTCTTCCGCGCAGGGAGCCTCTCCGGCTCGGGGCGCGTACGCTCGTCATGGGCATCCTGAACGTGACGCCCGACTCCTTCGCTGACGGCGGACTTCACCTCGATCCGGATCGCGCCGTCGACGCGGCGCTGCGCATGGTGGAAGACGGCGCCGACATCATCGACGTCGGGGGCGAATCGACCAGGCCTGGCGCCGAGCCGCTGCCGCAGGCCGAGGAACTCCGCCGCGTGATTCCCGTGATCGAGCGTCTCGCGGGGCGGGTGACCGTTCCCCTTTCAATCGACACCTACAAGGCCGCGGTCGCGCGCGAGGCGGTTGCCGCGGGCGCCTCGATCGTCAACGACGTCAGCGGGCTGCAGTACGAGCCCGAACTGGGCGGCGTGGTGGCGGAAACAGGGGCGGCCGTCGTCCTCATGCACACACGCGGACGGTCGAGCGGCATGTACGAGCTGGCCCGCTATCGCGATCCCGCCGCGGAAGTGGCGAGCGAGCTGCGCGACGCCATCGCGCGAGCGGCGGCCGCCGGAATCCCGCGCGAGGCCATCGTCATCGACCCCGGTTTCGGTTTCGCGAAACGGGCCGAGCACAGCGCCGCGCTGCTGGCGCAGCTTCATACTCTTCAC
Source organism: Vicinamibacterales bacterium (assembly GCA_035699745.1). Taxonomy (NCBI): domain Bacteria; kingdom Pseudomonadati; phylum Acidobacteriota; class Vicinamibacteria; order Vicinamibacterales; species Vicinamibacterales bacterium. The sequence continues at coordinate 56,766 of DASSPH010000022.1, read as the reverse complement.
GCGCTCGAGCGTCCGATACTGTCGGGTCCATCGCGGAAGTCCTTCCTGAAAGCGGCGCTCGGCGAACGCCCCGCAGCAGACCGCGAGTGGGGGACCGCCGCGGCCGTGACCGCGAGCATTCTCCTGGGAGCGCACATCGTCCGTGTGCACGGCGTGAAAGCCATGGTGGATGTAGCGCGCGTCGCCGATCTGATACGAGCTGCAGCCCAGTCAATTCCCAACCTCCAATTCCCAATTCCCAAGTAATCCCCAACGGTGTTACCTGGGCGTTGGGAGTTGGGAGTTGGGAATTGATAAGCTTACAGCCCAATGCCCGACTATCTCGCCAATCTGCTGCGGCGGCCGCCCGTGGGCTGGTGGGATCTGCTCGACATCGCCGTCGTCGCGTTCCTGATTTACGAGTTCCTGAAGCTGATCCGGGGCACGCGCGCCGTCCAGATGGCGGTCGGGTCGTTCTTCGTGGTCGCGCTCTTCTACGTCTCGCAGCTGGCGCCGCTGCAGACCCTCAACTGGTTGATTCGCAACGCGCTGCTCTACGTCGCGTTCGCCGCCATCGTGATCTTCCAGTCCGACATCCGCCGCGCGCTGGCGCGGCTCGGGCAGGCGCCGTTCTTCCGCTACTTCAACCGCCAGGAGGCGGCGGCGGAGACGATCGAGGAGATTGTCGTCGCCGCGACGATGCTGTCGCAGCAGCGGATCGGGGCGATCGTGGCGGTCGAGCGGGAGATCGGGCTGCGCAACTACATCGAGAGCGGGATTCCGCTCGACGCCACGCTCACCTACGACCTGCTCGTGACGATCTTCCGGCCGGGTTCGCCGCTGCACGACGGCGCGGTGATCCTGCAGGAAGGGCGGGTGGCGGCTGCGGCGTGCTTCCTGCCGTTGACCGTGAATCCGCGGCTGAGCCGTGAACTCGGCACGCGGCACCGGGCAGCCATCGGCCTCACCGAAGAGAGCGACGCCGTCGCCATCGTGGTGTCGGAAGAGAGCGGCCTGATCTCCATTTCGCTCAAGGGAGAGATCGAGCGCGGGCTGTCGCCCGATCAACTTCGCGAGCGGCTGCGCGGGCTGGTGCAGCAGCGCCGCGGGTTCGCGGGGCACGGACGCTGATGCGCTACAACCCCTTCCGCAACCTCGGTCTCAAGGCGGTCGCCGTGGCGCTGGCGTCGGTGCTCTGGCTCACGCTCGCCGGCGAGCACGTCGTCGAACGCAGCCTCCGCGCGCCCCTCGAGTTCCGCAACATTCCAGACGCGCTGGAAATCGTCGGCAACGCGCCGGACAGCGTCGACGTCCGGCTGCGCGGATCGTCGGCCGCCTTGAGCCGCGTCCAGCCGGGCGAGATCGTCGCCGTCCTCGATCTGGCCGGCGCGCGCGCCGGTTCGCGGCTGTTCCACATCCGCGCCGACGAAGTCCGCGTGCCCTTCGGCATCGAGGTGTCGCAGGTGGTGCCGGCGACGCTCGCGCTCGAACTGGAGAAATCGGCGCGCCGCACGGTGCCGGTCGTCCCCGCCGTCGAAGGGGAGCCGGCGCCCGGGTTCGTCGTCGGCCGCGTGACCGCGGATCCGCCGTCGGTCGAGATCGTCGGGCCTGAATCGCGCGTCCGCCAGGTGGCGGAAGCGACCACGGAGCCGGTGTCGGTGAAGGACGCGCGCTCGCGCGTGCGCGACGGCGTGACCATCGGCGTCGTGGATGCCTCGGTCCGCCTGGTGCAGGCGCAGAGCGCGCAGGTCGCCGTCGAGATCTGGCCGGCGCCGGTCGAGCGGCAGGTGACGGACGTGCCGGTGCGGTACCGGAACCTGGGCGCCGGTCTGCGCGGGAATCTCTCGCCGCAACTGGTGCGCGTCACCGTCCGCGGCGCCAGGGACGCGCTTGCCGCGGTTCGCGCCGACAGCGTCGACGCGTTCGTTGACCTTGCCGGGCTCGGCTCGGGCCGGTACAATTTGCGGGTTCAGGTGGAGCCGTCGGAGAACTTCGGCGTCGTCCAGATCGAGCCTGCGGTGGTGTCAGTGGTGATTCGGTGAGGCTGTTCGGTACGGATGGCGTCCGGGGCAAAGCCGGTGTCCATCCCTTGGATCACGAGACCGTGGCACGTCTGGGGGCGGCGCTCGTCCGGGCGATGCGCGACGCGCGTCCGCTCCGCTTCATCGTCGGCCGCGACACGCGCGAGTCGGGCGACTGGATCGAACGCGAGCTGGGGCGCGGCATTCACGCCGAAGGGGCGTCGATCACGTCCGCCGGAGTGATTCCGACGCCGGCGATCGCCTACGTGACGCGGGCGATGGGCTTCGACGCCGGCCTGGTGATCAGCGCGTCCCACAATCCGTTCGAGGACAACGGCATCAAGGTGTTCTCCGGACGCGGTGAGAAGTTCACCGAGACGCTCGAACTGCAGGTCGAGGCGATCGTCCACGACACCAGCTGGCACGTGCCCGCCGGCGGCCTGCCGCCGGTCGAACGCACGGACGTCATCGACGCGTATCTCGAGCACCTCAAACGCGCGCTGCCGCAGCCCGAGCGCCTCGGACGGTTCAAGGTCGCGATCGACACCGCCAACGGGGCGACCACGACGGTGGCGCCCCGGCTGTTCCGCGAGCTCGGTTTCGAGGTGACGGTCATCGGCGACGAGCCGGACGGCAGGAACATCAATCTCGATTGCGGCTCCACCCATCCCGAACGGCTCGCGGCCGTCGTGCGACAGGGCGGCCATCGCCTGGGCGTCGCGTTCGACGGCGACGGCGATCGCGCCATCTTCGTGGATCACGAAGGCCGGATCGTCGACGGCGATGCGGTCATGCTGATGTGCGCGCGCCACATGAAGGCGCAGGGGCGCCTGCACGGGGATGCGCTGGTCGCGACCGTGATGAGCAACATCGGGCTGGAGATCGCGCTGCGCGAGTCGGGCATCGAGCTGGTCCGCTGTCCGGTCGGCGACAAGCACGTGATGGAAGAGATGCTCAAGCGCGGCATCGCGATCGGCGGCGAGCAGTCGGGCCACATCATCTTTTCCGATCATCTGTTCACCGGCGACGGCATCGCCACGGCGCTGAACGTGATTCGGGTGATGGCCGACACCCGCCGCGAGCTGGCCGATCTGGCGTCGCAGCTGGTGTCGTACCCGCAGGTGCTCGTCAACGTCCGGGTCAGGGAGAAGAAGGAGCTCCGCTCCGTGCCGGCGATTGCCGCTTCGCTCGATCGCGTGGAAGCGCGGCTGGCCGGGCAAGGGCGGCTGCTGGTACGGTATTCGGGGACCGAGCCGCTGCTGCGGGTGATGATCGAGGGGAAGGATCAGCAGGAGATTCAAGGCTGGGCCCGCGAAATCGCCGAGAGCGTGAAGCAGCACCTCGGGTGATCGGGTGATCGGAACGTGGCGCGTCTTTCGGTGAACGTCAACAAAGTGGCGACGCTGCGCAACTCGCGCGGCGGGGCGCTGCCGTCGGTGGTCGATGCGGCGCGGGTGTGCGTCAGCGCGGGGGCGCACGGCATCACGATCCATCCGCGCGCCGACGAGCGGCACATCACCCGGCATGACGTGCCGGCGCTGGCGCAGTTCCTCGCGCCGCACCGTGGCACGGTCGAGTTCAACATCGAGGGGGATCCGCGCCCCGATCTGCTGGCGATGGTCCGCGAGGTGCGGCCGCACCAGTGCACGCTCGTGCCGGTGCGTCCCGGCGAAGTGACCAGCCAGGCGGGCTGGCCGCCCGACACGCCGCGCGGCGAGATGCAGGGCATCGTCGAGGACCTGCGCTCGCGCGCCATTCGCGTCAGCCTGTTCGTCGAGCCGGAGCGGGCGGCGGTCGAATGGGCGGCGTCGATCGGCGGCGATCGCGTCGAGCTCTACACCGAGCCCTTCGCGCGGGCGTACAAGCAGGGGGCGGCCCAGGCGGACGCCAGCTTCCGCCGTTACATCGAAGCGGCGAACGTCGCCCACGCGCTCGGCATGGGCGTCAACGCCGGCCACGATCTCGACCTCGACAACCTGACGCTGTTCCGCACGCTGCCGCATCTCGACGAAGTCTCGATCGGCCATGCGCTCATCAGCCACGCGCTGTACGTCGGCCTGGACCGCGCCGTCCGCGACTACCTCCGCGCCTGTGAGGCTCCGCGCTAGGAGGGGTCCGTGCGGACGAGCCTGGCGCGTGTGGGGGAGTCCGAGGGTCGAGACCCCGCGGATGAAATATGATCGGGATCCGCCGTGTCTAAAGAATCGCTCGTCGTCGGCCTGGCCGGAGTGTTCTTCGGCGTCCTGGTCGGCTGGATCCTCGGCAGCCAGCAGGGCGTGCCACCCTCGCCCACCGCCGCGCCCGCCGCGGCCAGCCAACCGGCGAACAGCGGTGCCCAGGCGGCGCCGCCGCTCGATGAGACCCGCGCGTCGGCGCTGAAGACGGCCGCGCAGCAGAATCCGCGCGACGCGGCGTCGCGCGTGCAGCTCGGCAATCTCTATTTCGACGCCGGCCGTTTCCCCGAGGCGGCGGAATGGTACCAGGCGGCGCTCGAGATTCAGCCGAAAGACGTGAACGCCAGTACCGATCTCGGGATCGCGTACTACTACATGAACCAGCCGGACAAGGCGCTGCAGCAGTTCGATCGATCGCTGGCGATCGACGCCAGACATGCCAAGACCCTGCTCAACGTCGGCATCGTCCGCGCCTTCGGGAAGCAGGACCTCAAGGGGGCGGCCGAGGCGTGGCAGCGCGTGCTCGCGGCGGCGCCCGGCAGCGACGAAGCCCGCGCCGCAGAGCAGGCGCTGGCGGGCGTGAAGGCGGCGCACCCGGACGTCGAGAAGAAATGACCGGCTGGATTCTCAAGCTGGTACTGCTGATCCTGGTGATCCGCGCCCTGATGCGCCTGGTCCGCGGCATCGTCGACGGGATCCGCGGCGCCGCGTCGGCGCCGCAGGCGGTCGCGCTGGTGCGCGATCCGATCTGCGGCACCTTCGTCGCGCCGACGAACGCGCCGTCGTTCGGCAGCGGCAGCGAGATGCGCTTCTTCTGCTCCGACCAGTGCCGCCGCGCCTACCAGGCGAAGTTCGCCAAATGAACGAGCAGGAGCTGCGCGACGCGATCGTCGAGGTGGGCCGCCGGCTCTACGCCCGCGGCTACACCGCGTCGAACGACGGCAACATCAGCGTCCGGCTCGACGCCGGCCGTCTGCTGATGACGCCGAAGAGCGTCTGCAAGGGCTTCATGACGCCGGCGATGATGTGCATCACCGATCTCGAGGGGCGCAAGCTCGCAGGGGAGCGCGATCCGTCGTCCGAGATGCAGATGCACCTCGAGGTGTACCGGCAGCGGCCGGACGCCAGGGCGGTCGTCCACGCGCATCCGCCGATCGCGACCGGCTTCGCGGTGGCCGGCATTCCGCTCGATCGGGCGGTGCTGGCCGAGGTGGTGACGACCCTGGGGAGCGTGCCGATTGCGGAATACGCGACTCCGTCCACCAGGGAGCTGCCCGAGGCCGTCCGCAAGTACGTGAAAGCGCACGACGGCATGCTGCTGGCGAATCATGGCGCGCTCACGATCGGCGGCGACGTCTTCGCGGCGTACTACAAGATGGAGACGATCGAGCACTTCGCCAAGATCAGCCTGGTGGCCCGCCTGCTGGGCGGCGAGCGGCTGCTGTCGCGGCAGGAGGTCGATCGGCTGCAGGGGCTGCGCGGCATGTACGGGATCGCGGCGCCGGCGCCGATCTGTCAGCCGGACTCCGCCGCGCTCGGTGATTCGGTGAACTGCCAGACGGTGTTCGCGCCGGACACCGACGGCCCGCGGCTGGTTGCCGACGCCGCCGGCGCGGCGGGTAAGGACGGCGAAATTCGGCTAACATACCGGGAACTGACCGCGTTGATCGAGGCGGCTGTCCGGGAGATCGGCAGATCATCGGCGTGAGAAACCGGTACGTGGTGCCTTCCGGCGTCGGCCGGAAGACAAGGAGAGAGTAATGGGTGAAGCGCTAGGGATGGTCGAGACCAAGGGTCTCGTCGCGATGATCGAAGCGGCGGACGCGATGGTCAAGGCCGCCAAGGTGACGCTCGTCGGCTGGGAGAAGATCGGCGCCGGCTACGTCACCGCGATCGTGCGCGGCGATGTCGCCGCCGTGAAAGCGGCCACCGACGCCGGCGCGGCGGCGGCGCGGCGCGTCGGCGAGCTGGTGTCGGTGCACGTGATCCCTCGTCCGCACGCGAACCTCGAGGACGCGCTGCCCATCGGCAAGGCCACCGCCGCGAAGTGACGCCGGCGAGCGAGCTGCGCGAATAAATGATTCTCGCCAAGGTCGTCGGGACCGTGGTCGCGACGCGGAAGGACGAGCGGTTGGTCAGCTCCAAGCTCCTGGTCGCGCGGCCCGTCGATCCGTCAGGCAAGGCCGAGGGGAACTACCTGGTCGCCGTCGACACCGTCGACGCCGGCTTCGGCGAAACCGTGCTGATCGTCAGCGGCAGCTCGGCGCGCATGGCCGCCGGCCTCAAGGACTGCCCCGTGGACGCCGCGATCGTCGGCATCGTCGACGCCGTCGAAGTCAGGGACTGACGTGCAGCTCGCCAGGGTGATCGGCGAAGTGGTGGCGACGATCAAGGACGCGAACCTCACGGGCACCAAGCTGCTCGTCCTGCAGCCGCTCAACGCCGCCGGCGAGGCGGCCGGGCGCACCCTGGTCGCGCTCGATTCCGTCGGCGCCGGCGTCGGTGAAAACGTGTTCTTCGTCCGCGGCCGCGAAGCCGCGTTCCCGTTCTATCCGGTCGAGCCGCCGACCGACGCCTCGATCGTCGGCATCGTCGACCACTGGAACGCGGAATCCTGATGCAGATCTGCCGCGTAGTGGGGACCGTCGTCGCGACGCAGAAGAACCGGAAGCTCGAAGGGGCGAAGCTGTTGCTCGTGCAGCCGCTGTCGCTCGAGGGGCAGCCGCGCGGCACGACGCTGCTGGCGATCGATTCGGTGGGGGCCGGCGTGGGCGAGCGGGTGCTGGTCGTGATCGAAGGGAAGGCCGCCGGCCAGGCGCTCGGCAGGAAGGCGGCCGCGGTGGACGCGGCGATCATCGGCATCATCGACGCGGTGGAGACGGGAGCATGAACGAAGACGCGCTGCGCTCGATCATCCGCGAGACGATCGCCCGCGTGTCCGCGCGGGGCGGCGACCCCGTGGTGCAGGACGAGCCCCGCCTGCTTCACCTGACGCCGCATCCGAGCAGCTATCAATATGCGCTGCCGCCCTCGGACGGCCCCTGCATCATCGAACCGGGCGTCGCCTGCAACCACTGCGGGTACTGCCAGACGCACGGCCATTAGGCTCCAGTCGTTGGGACGAGTCCTTCTCACCAGGCGCGTACCTTCGTCCGTTCTCACCCTGCTCGAGGCGCAGCACCGCGTCGACGTCTATAGCGGCCCCGGCGCGATCCCGCGCGAGGAGCTGATCCAGAGCGTCGCCGACACCGACGCGCTGATCTGCGTGCTGACCGACAGGATCGACCGCGCGCTGCTCCAGGCCGCGCCTGCGCTGAAGATCGTGGCCAACATCGCCGTCGGATACGACAACATCGACCTGCCCGCCGCCGCGAAGCGCGGCGTGATCGTGACCAACACGCCAGACGTTCTCACGGAAGCCACCGCGGAGCTGACGTGGGCGCTGATTCTCGGGATCGCGCGGCGCGTCGCCGAGGGAGACCGCCTCGTCCGTGCGGGCCGCTGGAAGGGGTGGGCGCTGGACTTCATGCTCGGAACGGAGCTGCGCGGCAAGCAGCTCGGGATCGTCGGCCGCGGCCGGATCGGACGCGCCGTGGCGGCCAAAGCGTCCGCGTTCGGGATGAAGGCAGTGTTCGCGAAACACGACATGCCGTTCGATGCGCTGCTCGTCTCCTCCGACGTGATTTCGATTCACGTGCCGGGGACGCCGGAGACCAGGCATCTCTTCAACAAGAAGACCTTCGCGCGAATGAAGCGTTCCGCGTTCCTCGTCAACGCCGGGCGAGGATCCGTCGTCGACGAAGAGGCGCTCGTGTGGGCGCTGAGCGAGCGCCTGATCGCGGGCGCGGGCCTCGACGTCTACGAGCGCGAGCCGGAGGTGCACCCCGGACTGCTGCAGTTCGAGAACGTCATCCTGGTGCCGCATCTCGGCAGCGCCACCCGCGAAACGCGGACCGCGATGGCGGAGCTCGCGGCCCGCAACGTGCTCAGCGTCCTCGCCGGCTCCGAACCACTCACCCCGATTGCCTCGTAAGCCCGTCGCGGCGCCCGTCGATCTCGTCATGCGCCGCCTGACGAAGGCGATCGACGGTCTCGACCAGCCGGCGGTCGAGAAGGTCGCGAAGGATCAGCAGGAAGATCCGTTTCAGGTGCTGATCGCGACGATGCTGTCGGCGCAGACCAGGGACGCGGTGACGGCCGCGGCGTCCGAGCGGCTGTTCCGCGTCGCGCGCACCCCTCGCGAGATGGCGAAGCTGCCCGAATCGCGGATCGAGAAGCTGATCTACCCCGCGAGCTTCTACCGCAACAAAGCGGTCCACGTCCGCGAGACGTGCCGCCAGCTCGTGACGCGCTTCGGCGGCCGCGTCCCGGCGACGATGGAGGAGCTGCTGACGCTGCCTGGCGTGGGACGGAAGACGGCGAACCTGGTGCTGATTCTCGCGCACGCGAGCACCCAGAACATCTGCGTCGACACCCACGTGCACCGCATCTCGAACCGTCTCGGCTGGGTGGGGACGCGGACGCCGGACGAGACCGAGCACGCGCTGTACGGCGTGGTGGCGCGCCGCTGGTGGCCGCTGGTGAACCTCTACCTCGTGACCTGGGGCCAGAACGTCTGCCGTCCGGTGTATCCTCTGTGCCCGCAGTGCGTGCTCGTGGACGTTTGCCCGAAAATCGGCGTAAGGAAGATCGGCAAGTTGGTGAAACCATGAGAAGACTTGTTGCGGCCCTCGCGGTATCGGTGGTCTGGCTGGTGTCTGTCTCCGCCCAGCAGAAATCTCCGGGCGCCGGACGCGTCATCGTGCTCGAGACCGCGAAAGGCACCATCGAATTCGAGACTTACCCCGAAGAGGCGCCGAAGACCGTGGCGCGGATCGTCGAACTGGTGAAGAAGAACTTCTACAACGGGCTGCGCTTCCATCGCGTCGATCCCAACTTCGTCGTCCAGGTCGGCGATCCCGTCACGCGGGACGTGAGCCGCCAGGCCTGGTGGGGACGGCAGGGCAGCGGCAAGCCGATCGGGGTCGGCGAGATCACGAAGAAGCGGCGGCACGGCGTGGGCGCGGTGGGGATGGGCTACTCCGGCAACCCCGCTGATGCCGACAGCCAGTTCTACATCACGCGGCGCGTGGCGCCGGAGCTCGATGGGAAATACACCGTCTTCGGAAAAGTGCTGAAGGGCATGGACGTGGTCGCGAAGATTCAGCGCGGCGACGTTCTCAAACGAGCTTCGGTGAAGGAGTAGCCGGCAGGATCTTCACCAGTCCCTTCAGGTCCGGGTAGCGCCGCACGAACGTCTCGGGGTACTCGCCGTCGAGCGGCTGCCCGAGCTTGTTCTTGATCGTCGCGGCGTTGGCGACCGATTTCGCCGAGAAATGGTTGTTGGCGTAGAGATACGCCTTCTTCACCTTCTCGACCGCCTCTTCCGCCGCGTCGACGAACGGTTCCAGCTCCGCTTCCGAGTAGAGATAGTTGTAGCGGTCCTCCGACTTGTCGTGCGTCCACCACTGCGCCGCATTGCGGCCGTGGAGCCGCAGGTAGAAGAACGTCTTGACGTTGGCGCGCCGGTCCTGGCGGATCGAGGTCTTGAACTTGGGCTCGTCGATCTGCACCAGCGCCGCGCCGTACTCGGCGAGCAGATCCATCGTCTCGCCAGGGTCGTCGCTGAAGCTCCGATGGCGCAGCTCGACCGCGACGTCGTATTCGCGGAACGCGTGCAGCAGCCAGGCGAGATAATCGCGCGAGCCCGGTTCGTTCTTGAAGCTGGCGGGGAACTGCGCGAGCAGCGCGCCCAGCTTCCCGGCGCCCGCCAGCGGGTCGAGCACGGCGCGGAACTCGTCGACGTCCTTGCGATCGACGTCCGCCGGATCCCTGCCGGTCGCCTTCAGGAACATCTCGGGATGGGTGAACTTCTGAAACAGCTTGAGCGAGAACTCGAAGTCCTTCGGCGTGCGCTTCGCCCATTCTTCAGCCGTCTTGACCGCCGGGATGCGGTAGAAGGTCGAGTTCACCTCGACCGTGTCGAAGTGCTCCGCGTAGAACGTCAGCTCGTTGAACTCCTTCGGCTTCTTCTCGGGATAGAAGACACCCTTCCAGGTGCCTTCGCCCGACGGGTAGCTCCAGCCGGACGTGCCGACCCGGATGCGCCCCTCACGCGCCATACGCCGTCTTGTCGAAGCCGAAGGTCGCTCTGGAACCGCGAACCAGGATGGGCCGCTTGATCAGGTTCGGGTTCTCCATCATCAAATCGATCGCCTCCTTCTTCGACGCGGGCAGCGGCCGCGCTTTGAACACCGGACTGCGCGTGCTCACGAAGTCGAGGAAGCGCTGCGCGTCGACGTGCTGCTCGAGGAAGGCGCGGCTCGGCGGGTTCTTGTTGATGTCGATCTGCTCGACGGCGATGTTGCGTTCGTCCAGGAAACTCCTGGCGTTCCTGCACGTGGTTCAGGTGGGTTTGGTGTAGAAGACCGGCTTCGCCATGCCCCTATTGTCCTATCTGAGAGGGGTCAGCACACCGTCCTTCTTCACCGCGAGCCGGATCGGCCGCGGCGGACCCTTTCGCGGCAGCGTCACTTCCGCCCACAGCTCTTCGCCCGGTTCGCGGATCGAGGGGTCGGGAATGTGCTCCGGAATGAAGAACGCCAGCTGTTCGTCGCCGTCCTTGACGCGGAGCCGCACGTAGCGCCCGCGCAGCGGATCGTCGGGATCGACCGGGACCACCTGAACCCACACGCGCGGCCGCATGGCGCGGTCGATCAACAGCTTGGCGCCAAGGCTGGCGGTGAGCGCGACGTGCAGCGCAGCGACGACGAGTCCTTTGACCAGCGGCGTCATCGGTCCTCGCGGGTGCGCGCGACCAGCTGCCGGCGCATGCGTTCGAGCGCCCAGCCGCCGCCGAGAAACAGCAGTCCGAGGATCAGGAGCGCGGCGGACCGTCCGAGCTTGTCCATCACGCGGGAGAAATAGAAGGCGAGGACGGTCACGGCAAAGCCGGCCGCGCCGAGGTTGATCCGTTCGACCCGGCCGTCGCGGACGCCCCAGGCGATCAGGCCGACCGCGCCAAGCGCCCACCAGCCGAACGTCGCCACGCCGCGATCGAGACCGGGCACGAACACCATCGCACCCACCCAGACAGCGGCGATCGCGTTCGTCCAGGCGTCGCGCCCGCGCAGCGCCGCCGCCAGAAGCAGCGGGGCGGCGAAGGCGATCGTCCAGCCCGCGATCCACAGCAGCGTGAGGTCAGGCCGCGGGTCGTTCGGCGAGCCCATGTTGACGCCGGCGAACACGACCGCCGCCATGGCTCCGCCGACGCCGCCAATCCACATCAGCATGCGCCGCGAGCGCGTCGCCTTGTCGGCGGCGACGGCGCTCAAATACGTCAGCGCCAGCAGGAGCGCTCCCGATGTCGCGACCTCGGCGGCGTGGCCGACGCCGATGATCCCGAGCCGCGCTCTGTCCTCGATGGCGAGCATCCATTCGCCCATCAGCCATGCCGGCACGAGTACCGCGACCAGCGCCAGTTGCGCCGTGTGCCGCAGTACCGCCCAGGCCAGCGCCGCGCCAGCCGCCCAGAGCATGATGCCGCCCGGCCAGTGTTCCTCGAGATTGAAGATCTGCCCGCTCAGCGCGATCCCGGCGCCGAGCGCGACGGTGCCGATGCCGTGCAGCGCCTGCGACATCGCGGGGAACGGCTCTGCCGCAACCGCGCCCGCGACGTGGAAGATGGACACCAGCAGCAGAACCAGCCCGAAGCGGCTCGCCGGTGACAGCGCGTCCCAGTTGGCCGCCACGAAGAGCAGGATGCCGCCGGCGATCATCACGGCGCCGAAGGCGAGCGCAATCAGGATCGGCCAGCGCAGGCGGGTCGATCCCGCGCGCGACTGCTCGAACGCCTGAATCCGCGCCGCCGTCTCGGCGTCGATCACGCCGGCGGCGCGCCAGCGATCGACGTCGCGTCTCCAGTTGAGGTCCATGCGGCCACACGGATTCTACGCCGTATCAGCGGTAAAATAGATGGTTCGGCGGGCCATGCTGACGGTCAACGAGATCTTTCATTCGATCCAGGGGGAATCGACCCACACCGGGCGTCCGTGCGTCTTCGTCCGCCTGACCGGCTGCGACCTGCGCTGCTCGTGGTGCGACACCCCGTACGCGTTCACCGAAGGGCGCAGGATGACCGTGGACGACGTCGTCGAGCGGGTGCGCGAGTATGGCTGCGACGTCGTGGAGATCACCGGCGGCGAACCCCTGCTCCAGAAGGAGGTCTACCGCCTGATGGAGCGGTTGCTGGACGACGGACGCACCGTGATGATCGAGACCGGCGGGCACCTGAGCGCCGACGCCGTGCCGGCCGGGGTGGTCCGCGTCATCGACATCAAGTGCCCCGGCAGCGGCGAGTCGGCGAAGATGCACTGGCCGAACCTGGAGCGGCTCCGCTCCTCGGACGAGCTGAAATTCGTGATCAAGGATCGCGCCGACTACGAATTCGCCCGGGACGTCGTCGCCCGCCACGATCTGCTGGCGCGGTGTGCGGCGGTGCTGTTCTCGCCGGTGCACGGCGTGCTCGAGGCGAAGCAGCTCGCCGAATGGATTCTCGCCGACCGTCTTCCGGTGCGTCTGCAACTGCAGGCCCACAAGTACATCTGGGCGCCGGATACGCGCGGCGTTTGATGCCGGCGAATCATCGATCGTCATGAAGCGCGGCGCCGTCGTTCTGCTCAGCGGCGGACTCGACTCGTACACCGCCGGCGCGATTGCCGGCTCGGACGGCTACACGTTGTACGCGCTGACCGTGCACTACGGCCAGGTGCACGCACATGAGATCGAGTGCGCCCGCCGGGCAGCGGCGGCGCTGGGCGCGGTGCGCCATCTGGAGCTCGACGTGCCGCTGTCGCGGATCGGCGGATCCGCGCTGGTCGGGGACGGCGTCGTTCCGAAGGATCGCCCGCTCGAGGCGGCAGGCATTCCCTCGACGTACGTCCCGGCGCGCAACACGGTGCTGCTGTCGCTGGCCATGGCGTGGGCCGAGGTCGCCGGCGCCGAGGCCATCGTCATCGGCGTCAACGCGCTGGACTACTCCGGCTATCCGGACTGCCGTCCCGAGTATCTCGAGGCGTTCGAACGGCTCGCCGCGCTGGCGACGAAGGCGGGGGCCGAAGGACGTCCGCTTCGCATTCTCGCGCCGCTGCTGCACCTGTCGAAGGCGGAGATCATCCGGCGCGGCCTTGCGCTCGGCCTCGACTACGCGCTGACGTCGAGCTGCTACGATCCCGGCCCGGGCGGCCGCCCGTGCGGCCGCTGCGACAGCTGCCGGATCAGGGCGAAGGGCTTCGCCGAGGCGGGCGTGGTGGATCCCGTGTCGGTTTAATCGAAGGAGTCGAAGGACGACGAAGGTGGCGAAGGAGCGTCCGGCGGCCGGGTCCGTGGTGGATCCCGTGTCGGTTTAATCGAAGGAGTCGAAGGACGACGAAGGTGGCGAAGGAGCGTCCAGCGGCCGCGTCGAAGGAGTCGAAGAGCGAAGGTCGAAGGTGTCAAAGGAACAACGAGTCGAAGGAACAAGGACTTCGACCGCCAGATGAGGAAATGGTTAACCTTCAACCTCCGACCCCTTCGACCAGCGAAGATGTGCTCCTTATGAGGGAATAGTTAACCTTCGACCTTCGACCCCTTCGACCAGCGAAGATGTGGCTCCTTATGAGGGAATGGTTAACCTTCGACCTTCGACCCTTCGACCAGCGAAGATGTGCTCCTTATGAGGGAATGGTTAACCTTCGACCTTCGACCCCTTCGACCAGCGAAGATGTGCTCCTTCGAGCTCCTTCGCCTCCTTCGCCTCCTTCGACTCCTTCGATTAGAGAGACAGCATGACTCAACGCCTCTATTACGAAGACCCGTACCTGCGCGAGTTCGACGCGGCGCTGGTCGACACCGTGTCGCATGACGGGCGCACTGCGCTCGTGCTCGATCGGTCCGCCTTCTATCCGACCTCGGGCGGGCAGCCGTTCGACGTCGGCATGTTCGGCGACGTGCGCGTGCTCGAGGTCGTCGAGGCGGACGACGGGCGGGTGCTGCACGTGGTCGATCGGGCGCCCTCCGCGACCCGGCTGCACGGCACGATCGACTGGCCGCGGCGGTTCGATCACATGCAGCAGCACACCGGGCAGCACGTGCTGTCCGCGGCGTTCGCGCGGCTGTTCGACGTCCGGACCGAGAGCTTTCACATGGGGCTCGAGTACTCGACGATCGACCTGGCGCGCGAAGTCTCGGCCGCGGAGATCGCCAGGGCGGAAGATGAGGCCAACCGCATCGTGTGGGAGGATCGTCCGGTCGCGATCAGGTTCGCCGCCGCCGCGGAGGCAGCCGCGCTCGGGCTGCGCAAGGAATCGAAGCGCGGCGGCATGCTGCGGCTGATCGACGTGGAGGGCTTCGATCTCTCGGCGTGCGGCGGCACACACGTGTCACGCACCGGAGCGATCGGCATCGTCGCGATCTCGGCGGTGGAGCGCGTCCGCGGCGGCTCGCGCATCACCTTTCTGTGCGGCGGCCGCGCGCTCGCGGGATTCCACACCCTCCGCGATGCGGTCGCCGGCAGCGTACGGGCGCTGTCGGTGCTGCCGGCGGAACTGCCGGCGGCGATCGAGCGGCTCCAGTCGGAGGGGAAGGATCTGCGCAAGCAGATCAAGGATCTGCAGACGAAGGCGGCGGTCCACGAGGCCGATGCGCTGGCCGACGCAGCGGAAACGATCGGCAGCGCACGGCTCGTTGCGGCGGCGCTGCCCGGATGGGATGCGGCCGGCCTCAAGAGCATCGCATCCCGCGTGGTCGAACGCCCGGGCCACGTCGCGGTGCTGCTGGGCAGTCCGTCGCCGGCCCCGCTCGTGGTTGCGCGAGCCGGGGACCTGCCGCTGGATGCCTCGGCGGTCTTGCGCGGCCTCGTCGAGCGGCACGGCGGCAAGGGCGGCGGCCGCCCCGAGCTGGCGCAGGGCGGCGGCCTGACGGCACCCGCGGACGCGATCCTTCAGTCGGCGCGCGAGCTGACTAGAATAAGCAAGTGACGCGGTTCATTGCGCTGTTCGTCGCGCTGGTCGCCGGGGTGGCGGCCGCGGTGTGGTATTACCGCGCGCCGGCGAACGGCGTTCCCGCGCCCATCGTGCGCAACGACGATCGCTGGATCGAGGCGCTGCAGAGCCGCTCGCCGAAGGACGTCGAGGAAGCGACGGCGCAACTGGAAGAGCGCGGCACCGCGGCGCTGCCGGTGATCCGCCAGACGCTTCAGGATCCGGCGGCGGAGCCGGCCAGGAAGCAGGCGGCGCTGAAGGCGACGGCGATTCTCGGCGCCCGCGCCGCCGACGCGCTGCCGGATGTCGCGGCGGTCCTGCAGGAGCCGGAGTTCGCGCCGGAAGCCGCGCTCGCGCTCAGCTTCATGGGGTCTCCCGCCGTTCCCGCGCTGCAGGAGGCCGTCAACGCCAGCAACGAAATCGTCCGGCGCGAGGCGCTGCGCGCCCTCGGCAAGCTGCGCGAGCGCGCGTCGATCGATCCGAAGATCGTGGTGCCGCTGCTGCTCCGCGCCGTCGACGACCCGGACCCCGCCGTCCGCAACGTCGCCGTCACCTACCTTGGCATCGTCCGCGACGATCCCGCCGCGGAAGTGAACGGACTGATCAAGGCGCTCGCGGACGAAAGCCCCGAAGTCCGTCAGGCTGCGGCCGCCGCCCTCGCCGAGTACGGGGCGCTCGCCGAGCGGGCCATCCCCGCCTTGAAGAAGGCGGCAAGCGATCCCGACGAAGACGTCAGACGGGAGGCCGGACGCACGCTGGTTCACCTCGCCGAGATCAAAAATCGCTGAAGGGATCGGGGAAAGCGGCAAGCTGCAAGCGGGAAGCTGAAAGCCGGAAGCCGGAAGCCGGAAGCCGGCAGCTGAAAGCTGGAAGCGGCAAGCCGCTCGCCGTTCAGCGAACCGTGTGGTTCGCGAGCGTTTCCACCGCCAGGTCGGTCATCCAATTGATCGTGGCGGCCGGTGCGGTGAAGTTGTTGGCGAGAATCGAGAACGCCAGGAGCTCACCGTCGCGGGTTCGGACATAGCCGGACAGGGCGCGGACGTTGGAGATCGATCCCGTCTTGGCGACCGCGTTGGCTTCCGCCCGCGTGGCGCGCATACGGGTGGACATCGTGCCGTCCTTGCCGGCGATCGGCAGCGTCGCCAGGAACGGGTCGCGGTGTTCCGGGTCGGTGTGGAGCCGCTCGAGAAGCGTGACGATCGCCGCCGCGGTGACGTAGTCGTAGCGCGACAAACCGGATCCGTCCGCCTGCACGTATGCGCTGTCTGCGATGCCCCACGCGGTGAACACGTCCGCCGCGGCCCGCCGGCCCGCGGCGGCGCTGCCCGTCTCGCCTCGTGCTGCGCCCACCGCCTTCAGCAGCGTCTCGGCGTAGAGGTTCTGACTGACTTTCATCATCGTGGTCGCGATCTCGCGCAGCGGCGGCGAGAGCGACTCGTGCAGCACGCGGCGCGGCTGCGGGACCACGTCCGGCGGCCGCTCCCTGAGATCGACCGGCAGCCCGCGGACCGGTATGCCGCGCTCCATGAGGGCGAGCAGTACCGAGTGCGCGAAGTACTTCGTCGGCGTGACGACCGCGACATCGCGCGAGACCGGCCCCGCATCGGCGGGGATC
The DNA here is from genome assembly GCA_035699745.1 of Vicinamibacterales bacterium. Lineage (NCBI taxonomy): Bacteria > Pseudomonadati > Acidobacteriota > Vicinamibacteria > Vicinamibacterales > Vicinamibacterales bacterium. Next base: position 39,920 of record DASSPH010000022.1, on the reverse strand, counting down.
GAACCGCTGACCTCGAGGTAGTTGTCGTAGGTTCGCCGCTCGAGGGTGATGTTCGTCCGCGACCCCGGGTCGCCGGTGACCACGCGATAGAGCAGGCCAAGGCCGGTGCCCGGCGGCAGCTGCATTTCGGCGGGATCCCCCGGCTTCGCGCCGGCCCGGATCGAGACCGCGGCGATGTTCTCGTTGTATTCGAGCGCCCCCACCGGCGCCGCGTAGCCGGCCTCGAGATAGTCCCACGCCCAACCCTGGCCGAGCCGGCGATCGTCGAACGCGGACGCGTCGCCGACGATGCCGCCGTCGATTTGCCTGACCCCTGCGCCGCGCAGGGCGGACGCCCACTCGTCGAACACCGCGGCGGCGCGGCGGTTGCGGCTGTTGATCGTCGGGTCGCCGGTGCCGCGGACGATCAGGTCCCCCTTCAGCACGCCGCCCTCAATCGACCCGGTCGTTTCGAGCGTGGTCTTGAAGCGGTAATCCCACCCGAGCGTTTCCGCCGCCGCCGCGAGGGTGAGGATCTTCATGTTCGACGCCGGCATCATCAGCGTCGCGGCGTTGCGCGAGTACAACACCCGGCCGGTGTCGAGCGATTTGACGTGGACGCCCCAGAGCGCGTTGCGGGTGAGCGGCGCGTCGAAGACGCGGTCGAGGTCCGCGGCAAGCGTGCGTTCGGCGCCCGGGTTGATCCTGACGTGCGTGCCGGGCGAGGCGTGAGCGCAGCCGGCGAGAAGGACGGCGCTCAGACAGACCGCACGGACTGCGCGCATCGCCTATTTCAATGCGTCGAACGCTTTGATGATGCCGTCCAGGGTCGAGGCGTCGATTTTCGCCGCCGCCGTGTCTCCTTCGCGCCGGGCGAACGCGTCCGCCCCCTTCCTCGCGAACGTGACCTTTTCCTCTTTCTTGCCGTCCTCGAACTTGAGCGTGGCGACGATCTCCGGCGCGTCGAGGCCGGCCGCCGCGAGCTTCGTCTCGAAGCCGTTGGCGCGGGTGCCGGTCAGCGCCGACAGCAGCGCGTCGACCTTGGCGGCGTCTGCCGCCCTGGCGGCCGGCGTCACCTGCTTCCACACGTCCTTGTCCTTCTCGAACGCGAGCGTCCGTCCCTGGCGGGCGACTTCAATCCGCGTCGTGTTGAAGGCGCGGGCGTCGAACAGATCCTTGATGCGGAACTCGTCGGGCGCCTTCTTGAGGTCGTCGGCGAGGCCGCTCTCGACCGTGAAGATCAGCGGCCGCGAGAGATCGCGCGCGTAGACGGTGCCTTCCGCGGCGCTCTTGCCGATGGCGAGACCCGCCTGCGAGCTGCCGGAGGTGACGCGCACCGTGGCGGCCGGTTTGTCGAGCCCGAACCTGGCGAGCAGTTTCGGATCGCTGGCGTCGCCGGCTTCGATCGACTTCATCGGCGACGTGTTCAGCCGCCCGATGATCCCTTCCACGGCGCCGAAATCGGCGCGCGCCTCGATCGGCGAGGTGATCCGCCAGTCCGCCCCCTGCTTGACGAAGGTCACCGTCCGATCGGCGGTCTGCACCTCGACGCGTTCCACCTTCTCGCGATCGAGCTTGAGCACGGTCTTGTCGCGCAGGTCGAACGTGCTCTTGTTGAACGTCGTCTCGAGGAAGGACGACACGAGGAACACGCGCGGCGACGAGGGCAGCCGCGCATACATGTCGCCGCCGGTGGGTGTCTTGTTGCCGAGGAGCAGCGTCTGTTCCTTGCCCGCCGCCTTGAAGGCGACCGTGACGTTGGCCGGCTCCAGCCCGTACTCCTTGAAGTCGCTCGCCTGCTCGTCGACGACCCGCTGCACCTCCAGCGACGCCAGATTCGACGTGATCCCGGAGAGCTCGGCCTCGTCGGCCGGCGCCGCCGCCGGCGCGGTCACCTGCCATGCCGATCCCTGCTTCTGTACCGTCGTCTTTTCACCCGCGGCCGAGGTCACCGTGACCTGCTCGATCTTGTCGGCGTCGACGCCGGCGAAGACCTTTTCCTGCTTCGATCCGGCGTCCGGCGCGCGCGTCGAGTCGTACCAGAGGAAGCCGCCCAGCGCGGCGGCGACGGCCAGCAGAACCACAAAGGAGCGGAGGCCCTTCATCTAGCGCCTCCGCCACCAGGTCTGCACGCCGGCGAGGATGACCAGGCCGGGCACGATCAGCACGGTGAGATAGAAGATCAGCCGCTCCTGATCGGCGGTGAGCGTGATGCGGCGGTCCTCCGGATCCTTGGCGCGGATCGAGATGAGGTTCTCCTGCTGCGCCAGCCAGTTGACCGCGTTGAGGAACAGGTCGCGGTTGCCCTGGACTCCGAGCGCCGCGTTGCTGGCGAAATCGGAGTCGCCGATCGCGACGATCCGCGCCTCGACCTGCTTGGGCGTTTCCCCCGGTTTCGGCGGCTCCTTCGGTGCCGGCGCGTTCGTCGCCGGTCCGGTGACCGCGACACCGAGCGAGACCGGCCCCGGCTTGTCGCTGCCGTCCATCTTGGCGGGCTGCCCGCCGCTCAGGCTCTTGAGGTCGGTCTCCGCCCAGCTGCGCGGCCCGGTTTCGATCAGCTTCTGCGCGGTGCGGCCGTTCGCGCCTCCCTCGATCGGCGCGATCGATCGCGCCAGCGGATACGCGGTGAGCAGGCTGAACTCCTGCGTGATCGCGTGCGCGGGATAGCTCGCCGCCACCGGCACGGATTCGTCGGTGCCGATCAGGCGCCCCATGCCGCTGACGTCGAGCACGATGTCGTTCGGCGAATCGATGCCCCAGTCCTTGAGCAGCGCCTGCAGCTGCGCCGGCTGCGGGGAATCCGGTTTGAGCACCGGATCGAGCATCACGAACAGCTTGCCGCCGCGCGCGAGGTAGGCCTTCAGCAGATCGATTTCCGGGGCGAGGAAGTCGGTGCGCGGGCCGGCAATGACCACCACGTCCGCGTCCGCCGGCACCTCGGTGGCCTGCGCCAGCACGAGCTTTTCGACCACGAAGTTGTCCGAGGTGAGGGCGCCGCCGATGCTGTTGTAGCCGCTGCGCTCGGCGCTCACCGTGTCCTTCTCGCCGTGCCCCTGCGTGAAGTACACCTTCGGCTGCCGCCCCTGGATCACTTTGATCAGTCCGTTCGTCAGCTCCTGTTCGCTGTCGGACGTCACCTTCTCCTTCCGTCCGGCGTACTCGAACACGACCGTGCCCAGCTGCGTGATGCCGTCGGCCTGGGCCAGCGCGGGGCGCTTCTCCGGGTCGATGTACTCGACGTTGACCTGCTTGGAATGGTAGGTGTACTCGTCCAGCCGGTCGCGGAACCGCTCGAACTCCTGGCTGCGCGCGAACACGCGAATGCGCACCGGCTCCTTCAGGTCCTGCAGCACCTTCCTGCTCTGGTCCGAGAGCGAGAACTGTCGCGCCGCGGTGAGATCCCAGCGCTTGTTGTACTTGTTGCTCAGGTAATTGATGGCGACCAGGATGCCGAGCACCACCAGCACGCTGGCCGCCGCAAGCGACCCGTAGCGCGCCTGTCGTCCGGAGAACGACTGGCCGATCTCGCGCCACTGACTGAGGATGTACAGCAGCGTGCAGACCAGGCCGGCGATCGCCAGGCCGTTGTAGTACTGCTGGTATTCCGGCTTGAGGAAACGGATCGCGACGGCGGCGAAGACGAGGGCGACGCCGAGCCAGCCGAGCAGGCCGAGGATGCGCTTCAACATGGTCAGCCTCGCCACCTTTCCGTGTCGACCGACTTGGCGGTGAGGAACAGGCCGAAGGTAATCAGGCTCAGGTAGTACAGCACGTGCTTGGTGTCGACGATCCCTTTCGAGAAATCGTCGAAGTGCTCGGTGATCGACAGCCACGAGGTGATCGGCCCGATCGTCGGTCCGGCGGTGTCGGCGAACCAGCCGACGATCCAGAAGAGCAGGAACACCACGAACGTGACCACGCCGGCGACGATCTGGTTGCTGGTCGTGCTCGAGATGAGCAGGCCGATCGAGATGAACGCCCCGCCCATCAGCAGCAGTCCGAGATACGCCGCCACCAGCGGCCGCCACTCCGGGTTGCCGTAGACGAAGAGAATCGCCATGTAGAGCAGCGTCACCGCGAGCATCGCGATGTAGAGGCCGAGCGCGCCGAAGAACTTGCCGAGGATGATCTCGACGTCGGTCAGCGGCGAGGTGAGCAGCAGCTCGATCGACCCGGAACGCTTCTCCTCCGAGTACGTCCGCATCGTGATCATCGGCATGATGAACAGGATGATGACGGACGCGTTCTGCAGCACGTAGCGGATGACCTGCTGGTTGACGTTCATCGCCCCGCCGAACTGCGCCATCTGCAGGCTCTGTTTCACGAAGGTCGAGAGATACAGATAGAAGAACACGCCGAACGGCAGCAGGAAGAAGCCGATCAGGATGTAGGCGATCGGCGACGCGAAATAGGAGCGCAGCTCCTTGTCGGCAATCGCGAGGACGTTACGCATGAGGGGCCTCCTCGCCGGCGGGCGTCTGATCGCCGGTCGCCGCCGGCGGTTCCGCGGCGGCGGCGTCTTCCGGCTTCTCCTCGGTCGTGACCTGCAGGAAGACCTCTTCCAGGCTGACGCGCATCGGCCGCAGCTCCAGCAGCCCCCACCCGCGCGCCACGATCTCGCGCGCCACGTCGCGGCGGATGTCGCGTCCCTGTTCGGCGGCGACCTCGAAGGCGCCGGAGCCCGACCGCATGTCCGCCGCGGCGACGCGCAGCACACCGGGCACCGCCGCCAGCGCTCCCGGCACGTCTGCGCCCGGCGCGTCCACCTGCACGTAGAGCGTCTCGGCGCCGCGCATCCGCGCCGCGAGATTGTCCGGCGTATCGACCGCGACGACGCGTCCCTTGTTGATGATCACGACGCGCTGGCAGGTCTGCGACACCTCGGGCAGGATGTGCGTGCTCAGCACGATGGTGTGATCGCCGGCGAGGCCGCGGATCAGATCGCGCGTCTCGATGATCTGCTTCGGATCGAGCCCGGCGGTGGGCTCGTCGAGGATCAGCACCTCGGGATTGTGGATGATCGCCTGGGCGAGGCCGACGCGCTGCCGGTAGCCTTTCGACAGCTTGCCGCAGTGGCGCCCGGCCATGTCGGCGACGTGGGTGCGCTGCATGACGCCGTCGACGCGCGCCTTGCGCTCGGCGGCCGGCACGCCCTTGATGCGCGCCACGAAGTCCAGATACTCGCGCACCGTCATGTCGGGATAGAGGGGCGGCGTCTCCGGGAGATAGCCGGTCCGGCGCTTGGCCTCGATCGGGTGGGTGAAGACGTCGTAACCGGCGACGGTGGCGCGTCCCTCGGACGCGGGCATGTAGCCGGTCAGAATCCGCATGGTGGTGGTCTTGCCGGCGCCGTTTGGGCCAAGGAAGCCCAGGATCTCGCCCGGTTCCACCCGGAAGCTCACGTCGTCCACGGCCGTGACTCGGCCGTAGCGCTTGGTGAGGTGTTGGACCTCAATCACGTCGCGTCTCCGTAATCTATAGACAACAAAGCTTTTTATGGGCCAATCTGGGAGTCTACCGGTAGGGTCGAAACTGTGTCAACATAGACGTCTGAGGGTTTGCTCAGATATTCAGATGTCTACCATCGCCCCGCTCACCGATCCCAAGGTCGTCCAGGCGCTCGCCGCGACGTTCCGCATACTCGGCGATCCCACCCGCGTCCGCATCGTCGACGCGCTCGCCGACGGCGAGCTGTGCGTGCACGAGATCGCCGATCGCGTCGAGATCAGCGAATCGGCGGTGTCGCATCAGTTGCGCCTGATGCGCACGCTGCGGATCGTGCGCGGGCGCCGCGAAGGGCGCTGCGTCTACTACGCGCTCGACGACCAGCACGTCCTGAGCCTCTTTCAGCAGGGCCTGCGGCACGTCACCGAGGACGCCCGCTGATGGCCGCCGTCTGCCAGGTGTGCCAGGTTCACGCCGAGTCGGTCTTCAAGATCGAGGGGATGGACTGCCATGAAGAAGTGGCGATCCTCGAGAAGCGCCTCGGGAAGCTGGCCGGACTCGAAGCCATTTCCGCGGACGTGCTGCAGCAGCGCCTGACGATCACCTACGACGCCGCCAGACTGAACACGTCGACGATCGCCGAAGCGGTCGCGCAGACCGGGATGCGCGCCTGGCTCGAGCACGAGCAGCCGGTGGGGCGGGCGCCGTCGGCGGCGACGCGCCGCCTGTTCGTCATGCTGTCGGGCGCGCTCGTCGCCGCCGGGATGGCGGTGGAGCTTGCCGGCATCGATCGGCGGCTGGCGATTGCGGCGTATGGGCTGGCGATCGCGAGCGGCGGATTCTACAGCGTGCGCCGCGCGCTGCACGCGGCGCGTTCGCTGGCGCTCGACATCAACGTGCTGATGCTCGTCGCGGTGGTGGGCGCGATGGTGCTCGGCGAGTGGGGCGAAGGGGCAACCGTGGTGTTCCTCTTCGCGCTGGCGCAGCTGCTCGAAGCGCGGGCGATGGATCGCGCGCGCGGAGCGATCAGCGCGCTGATGGATCTCGCCCCCGCGGACGCGCTGGTCCGCGATGCCGTCAGCGGCGAGCTGCGGAAGATGCCCGTGGACGGCATCGCCATCGGCGACACCGTGGTCGTCCGCCCTGGCGAGAAGATCCCGCTCGACGGCCGCGTGCTCGCCGGCGACAGCCACGTCAACCAGGCGCCGGTCACCGGCGAGTCGCTGCCGGTCGAGAAACGGCCGGACGACGAGGTGTACGCGGGAACGATCAACGGCCGCGGATCGCTGGACGTGCGGGTCACGCGGCGCCGCGCCGACTCGACGCTCGCGCGCATCATCGATCTCGTCGAGCGCGCGCAGGCCCAGCGCGCGCCGAGCCAGACGTTCGTCGAACGGTTCGCCCGCGTCTACACGCCGGCGGTGCTCGCGATCGCCGCGCTGGTCGCGGTCGCCCCGCCGCTGGCGGGCGGCGGCGACTGGAGCGTCTGGATCTACCGCGCGCTCGTGCTGCTCGTCATCTCCTGTCCGTGCGCGCTGGTGATTTCCACGCCGGTCTCGATCGTGTCCGCGCTCGCCGCGGCGGCCCGCAAGGGGGTGCTCATCAAGGGGGGCGCGCGGCTGGAGCGGCTCGCGGAGGTGCGCTGCGTCGCGTTCGACAAGACCGGGACGCTGACCAAGGGGGAGCTGCGCGTGGTGGACGTCACCGCGCTCGGCGTCGAGTCCGCCGACCGCGTGCTTCAGCTCGCCGCGTCGGTCGAGGCGCTGTCCGAGCACCCGATCGGCGCCGCCATCGTGGCGCACGCGCGCGAGCGCCAGCTGCCGCTCGTGACCGTCGAGCGGTTCCAGGCGCTCCCCGGGCTCGGCGCCGAGGCGCGCGCCGGCGGCGCTCCCCTCGTGGTCGGCAGCCACCGGCTGTTCGACGAGCGCGGTCTCTGCTCTCCCGCCGTCCACCAGGCGCTGGATCGCGTGGCCGCCGGCGCGACGACGACGGTGATCGTCGGCGCCAACGAACCGATCGGCGCGATCGGCGTGGCGGACCGGCCGCGCGAGGCGGCGCGCGACGCGGTGCAGATGCTGCGCGATCACGGGATCCGCCACGTGGCGCTGCTGACCGGCGATCACCCGTCAGCCGCCGCCGCGCTCAACGCCGCCATCGGCGTCGACGAAGTCCGCGCCGGCCTGCTGCCGGCGGGCAAGGTGGAGGCGATCGAGGATCTGAAGGCGCGCTTCGGCACGGTCGCGATGGTCGGCGACGGGGTCAACGACGCGCCGGCGCTGGCAACCGCCGACGTCGGCATCGCGATGGGCGCCGCCGGCAGCGACGCCGCGCTCGAGACCGCCGACATCGCGCTGATGGCGGATGAACTGCTCAAGATTCCCTACGCGCTGCGCCTGAGCCGCGCGACCGTCCGCAACATCCGCGCGAACATCGCCTTCTCGATCGTGCTGAAGGGGGCGTTCCTGGTGATGGCGATCCTCGGCGTGGCCACGCTGTGGATGGCGGTGCTCGCCGATATGGGCGCGTCGCTGATCGTGATCGCGAACGCGCTGCGGCTGCTGCGGGAGTAGCTCGGCGCGAGCCGCTGTCCGCTGTCGGCCGTCCGCTCTCCGCCGTCCGCTTTCGCGCGTGCCGCTCGCCCTCGCCGCCGGACGTGTGATCGATTCGCCGAACGACATCGTGCTCGACTGCGGTTCACCGGTTGCCTATCGTGGTCGCGACGCCGCGGCCGCCACGGTCTGAACGAGGCGCGTGAGCATCTGACGAACCTCGGATACTTCGTTCCCGAGTTGGGTAAGCATGCCGCAGCCGCGCCCTGATCAAGCCTTGCGATTCGTGAAGAAGTGCTGATCGACGAACTCGTCGATCGCAGCCTGGTCGGCGGACTCCACCTTCTCGAACTGCAGCCCCATCCCGACGCGCCGATCGCTCCACGCGACGCGCGAGTCCGCTTCCACGTCGACCTTCGAGCCCGGCAGGCGGAACCGCACGCGCACCTTGGCGTTCTGATCGAGCGGGCTCATCGTCCGGATCGCGACGCCCCCCTTGCTCAGATTCAGCGTCAGCGCCGCGGCGATGGTGTTGCCGAACCGGTAGGCGACCGGGATCCCGAGCACGACCCGCGGGCTGCCGCGGCGGTTGAAGTTGTCGGGGAAGAGGTGCGGGGCGAGCGACGGCAGAATGTTCTGGACCGCGCTGTATTCGTTCACGTAGCCGGACACCCCGAGCGCCGCCAGATCGCGCACCTCGGCGGCGTTGGCGATCGTCCCGCTGAAGACCAGGATCGGCAGCCGGCCGCCGTCGATCTTCCGGATGCTGCGCACCATCTCCACCCCGCCCGCGTGGGGCAGGCGCAGGTCGAGCACCAGAAGGTCGATCTGGGACAGCTCCTCGCGGATGTGCGCCAGCAGTTCGGCGGCGCTCTTCACGGGCAGGGCCCGATGGCCCGCGCCCACGAGCGCCGTGGCGAACCGATCGCGCACGAACGCGGTATCGTCGGCGACGACAACGGTCTTATTGCTCACCGGCTTGATTGCGCAATTTATCAGGTTCTCGTTATAATTCGTACTTCTATCGGCGTTTGCCAGGAGCGTGTATGGCCACCTGTCCGGAATGTGACGCAGAGATCGAGGTCGACGAGTTCGACGTCGACAAGGGGGACCTGATCAGCTGCCCGGACTGCGGCTCGAATCTCGAGGTCACGAGCACGTCTCCCATCGAGCTCGAACTCTCCGACGAAGACGACGACGACGAGGACGACGAGACCGCCGACGACGATGACACGGACGACTTCGACGACGACGACGACGACGAAGACGAGGACGAGGACGAGAAGGAGAACTGGGACGAGTGACCCTGCCGCCGCTGGACCCGTTGAACGCTGTTCACCCCGGGATTCAGCCTGCGGATTCTGACCTCGAGGCCAAGGCCGCGGCGCTCGACGCGCGGCTCGCCGCCCTGGGGTCCCTGCTCGTCGCCTACAGCGGCGGCGTCGACAGCGCCTTCCTCGGCATCACCGCCAGACGCGTGCTCGGCGATCGCTCGATCTGCGTCACCGCCGACAGTCCCAGTTATCCCGACCGCCACCGCGATCTAGCTATCGGCACGGCGCGGGCGTTTCATCTCCGCCACGAGATGGTGCGCACCTCGGAGATCGACAACCCGGACTATCGCGCCAATCCCGCCAACCGCTGCTACTACTGCAAGCACGAGCTCTATACCAAGCTCACCGCGATCGCGCGGGCGCGCGGGTTCGACGCCGTCGCCGACGGCAGCAATGCCGACGACCGCGGCGATTACCGTCCGGGACGCCAGGCGGCGCGCGAGTTCGGCGTCGTCAGTCCGCTCGACGACGTCGGGCTGACCAAGGCGGAGATTCGCGAGCTGGCGCGCCGCGCCGGCATGGCGACCTGGGACGAACCGGCGTCCGCCTGCCTGTCGTCGCGGATTCCCTATCATTCCGAAGTCACCGAAGCGAAGCTGCGGACGATCGAGGCCGCCGAGCGCGTGCTGCGCGATCTCGGCTTCCGCATCTGCCGCGTGCGCCATCACGACAGCCTCGCGCGCCTCGAGCTCGGGCGCGACGAGATCGCGCGGGCGCTGGAGCCGGAGATCGCCGAGGCGATCGATCGCGGCCTGCGCGCGCTCGGCTACGCGCACGTGACCGTCGATCTGCGCGGCTATCGCCTCGGCAGCCTGAACGACGCGCTGAAGCTCCGACCGATCGAGTGACGGCCCAGCGCTCGGCCGGCGTCGCACTGCTGCTGCTGTTTCTCGTCGCCCATCTCGCCTTCCTTCCCCGCACGCTCGAAGACATCGACTCGATCAACTTCGCGCTCGGCGTGCGCGAGTACGACGTCGCGCGTCATCAGCCGCACCCGCCCGGCTACCCGGTGTTCATCGCGTTGGCCAAGGCGTCGACCTCGGCGCTGAGGAGTGCGGGCGTCGACGCCGCCGGGCCGCGCGGCCTCGCCATCTGGAGCGCGCTCGCCGGCACGGCGGCGATTCCCGCCCTGCTGGTGCTCTTCCGCCGACTGGAAGGACGCGATCGACTGGCGTGGTGCGCGACGCTCGTCGCCGTCACGTCGCCGTTGTTCTGGTTCGCGGCGCTGCGGCCGCTCAGCGACATGCTCGGATTTGCCGCCGTCGCCTGGGTGCTGGCGCTGATTGTGGAGCGCGGCGGCCCGGCGCCGGATCGCCGGCTCGCCGGGGCGGCGCTGCTCGCCGGCCTCGCCCTGGGGATCCGATCGCAGACGGCGCTGCTCACCCTGCCGGCACTCGCCTTCGCGGTGCTGCGAGCGCGCCGCGCCCGCGCCCTGCTCCTCTCGACCGTCGCCATCGCCGGCGGCGTGCTCGTCTGGGCGATTCCGATGATCGTTGCGAGCGGAGGGCCCGGGGCCTACATGCAGGCGCTCGGATCGCAGGCCGGCGAGGACTTCTCCGGGGTGGTGATGCTGTGGACGCATCTCGATCCGCGCGATCCGAAAGGGGCGGCGCGGCTGGTCGCGGCGGCGCTCGCGAATACGTTCGTGTGGCCGTGGGACTGGCGGCCCGGCCTCGTGCTGTGCGCCCTGGCCGTCGTCGGCACGTTGCGCGTCGCCTGGCGCGCCCCGCGCGTCCTCGTCGCCGTCCTCCTCGCGGTGGGGCCGTATGCCGTGTTCCACCTGCTGCTGCAGGAAACACAGACGATCCGCTACGCGCTGCCGCTCGTGCCGGTGGTGGCCTATGCGGCGATGGCGGCGCTCGAGGGGCTGCCGGCGCGCGCGCTGCCGGCCGCGGCGATCGGGATCGCGGCGCTGTCGCTGCTGGCGGCGGTGCCGGCGTCGCGCGTCTACGCGCGGGACGGCGCGCCGGCATTCCGCGCCTTCGACGACATGGCGGCGACGGCGCACGGGGCCAACCGCGTCGACACCATTGCGATGCACGCCGGCATTCGCCGAGCGGCCGAATGGGCCGCGCCGATCCTGCCCGCGCGCGTGACGCGGGCGCCGCACGGACGCGAATGGCTCGCCCTGGTGACGCTCTGGAAGGAACAGCCGTCGGCGCGCGTGTGGTTCGCCGCGGATCCCGGACGGACCGACCTCGCGCTCTTCGACGCCAACGCGCGCGAGCTCGCCCGGGCGTACCGCTGGGGCTTCACCGAGCCGCCGTTCGTCGGCGGCGCCCGGCCCGGAGACATCGACTGGTACGAGATGCAGCCGCCGCGATGGATGCTCGATCGCGGCTGGGCGCTCACCGCGGAGGTCGGCGGCGTCACCGCGCGCGATCGCACCGGGCCCGAAACAGCCCCGGCCACCGCGTGGATCGCCAGGCACCCGGACGAGACGACCGTCCTCCTCGGCGGCCGCAACCTGGGCCCCCGGCCGGTGACGCTCGACGTGACGCTCGCCGGGTCGCGGGTGACGTCGTATGCCCTGGCGCCGGGGTTCTTCCTCCACCGGCTGTCGCTGCCGTCCGGCAGCCTCGGGTCGGGTGCCGGCTACGCGGCGCTGGACGTCCGCGCCACCGGCGGGGAACGCGTGTCGCTGGAGCAGTTCGACGCGCAGCCGCCCGGGGTCCCGATGGTCGGCTACGACGCCGGCTGGCAGGAACCCGAATTCAATCCCGCGACCGGCCGATCGTGGCGGTGGATGAGCGAGACGTCGAACCTCTGGATCCGGCCGATCGGCCGCGACGTGACACTGCGGCTCAACGGCGAGTCGCCGCTGCGCTACTACGACGCGGCGCCGCGGGTGCGGATCTCGGTGGGCGGCCGGGAGGTCGGCGCCTTCGAGCCGTCAGCGGACTTCGAACAGACCGTCACGCTGCCCGCCGCGCTGATCGAGGCCGCCGCTGGGAACGTACTGCTCGAAAGCTCGAAGTTCTTCGTCCCCGGCGGCGCCGGAGGCGGCGGCGACCAGCGCCATCTGGCGTTGCGGATCTACACGGTGTCTGTTCAATAGGGTTTCTGCGCCACCGCCATGACCGAGCTGCCGATCGGCATGTTGACGACGCGGAGGGCGGCGGCTTCGAGTGACAGCAGGGCAGACAACGCCGCATTGACGGGTGCCGCCGGCACGGTAATCTCCGCGTCCGACTCGACGTGCCCGCTGAACCGCTGCTTCACCCGCACGGCGGCGACCAGCGGGAAGATCGAGAAATTGGTGTAGCTGGTCCGCGTCACGCGGAACCCTGCGCGCTCCAGCTTGTCCCGCAGCTCCCGACGGCGGTAGCGGCGGAGCTCGCCGCCGAGCACCGAATGATTGCCGCGCAGCCACGGCAGCGCGGCGACGTTGACGATCGCCCAGCCCCCGGGCTTCAGCACGCGCATCATCTCGGCAATCGCCGCCGTCTCCACGTCCTCGGGCAGTCCGTAGAGCACGTCGAACGACGTCACCAGATCGAATCTCGCGCCGGGCGCCGGGAGTGCGCCGACGGTGGCCTGCGCGACCTTTTTCTCCCCCTGCCGGTGTGCGTACTGAAGTCCGGACCATGTCAGGTCGATACCGTATGCACGGCCGTATCGCCGGAGCATCTGCAGGTTGTGCCCGGTGCCGCAGCCGCAGTCGAGGATTTCGATGCGGCGGCCGCTCGCGATGCCGGCGAGCAGCGGCTCCATGAAGCGGCGGAAGCCGCGGAACCAGAAATGATCGCGTTCGGCGCGCGCGGTGGCTTCGAGCAGTCGATCCATCGTGTTAAGCTTTTTTCGCGATTCTATATTGTGCGCAGGAGACTGAAATGAATCGAGGAGTTCGCGTCACGGGCGTCATCGCGCTTGCGCTCACGATCGGTGTGAGCGCTTGCGGCAAGAAGAAGCCGGCCGCCGCGCCGGCGCCCCCGCCGCCCGCGGCCGAGGCACCGCGCACCACGCCCGCTGCTCCTCCCCCGCCGCCGCCCGCCCCGGCGCCGGCGCCGACGCGCACCCCGAGCGACGAGGAAATCTACGGCAGCAAGACGCTCGACGATCTCAGCCGCGAGCTGGCGCCGGTCTTCTTCGAGCTGGACTCGGCCCAGCTCAACGACGCGGCGCGACCGGTGCTGCAGAAGAACAGCGAGTGGCTGAAGCGCTGGCCGGCGAAGATCATGATCGAGGGGCACGCCGACTCGCGGGGCACCGCCGAATACAACCTGGCGCTCGGCGAGCGCCGCGCCGCCGCGGTGCGCGACTATCTGGTGAGCCTCGGCGTCGCCGCGAACCGCATCCAGATCGTCAGCAAGGGCAAGGAATCGCCGTTCTGCACCGAGGAGAACGAGGGCTGCTGGCAGCAGAACCGGCGCGGTCACTTCGTCGTCACGGCGAAGTAGCCGCGATCCTGATCGCCGCGGCACGCGGATCGGCCGCCGCGATGATCGGCCGGCCGACCACCAGGTAACTCGCCCCCGCCGCGACAGCCTCGGCGGGGCTCATCGTCCGTTCCTGATCCCCTTTCGCCGCATCCGCCGCCCCGCCGCGGATGCCGGGCGTCACGACGGCGAAGTCCGGGCCGCAGCGGCGCCGGATCGCCGCCGTTTCGCGCGGCGAGGCGACGACGCCGTCGAGGCCGGCGTCCCTCGTGAGCTCTGCCAGCCGCAGCACCTGATCCATCAGCTCGATCGCGACGCCGGTTTCGGTGAGCGCCGCCTGGTTCATGCTGGTCAGCACCGTCACCGCGATGACCAGCGGTGCCGCCGCGTTCCGCCGCGCCGCGGTCTCGTGCGCCGCGGCACGCGCGGCGCGCATCATGGCGCCGCCGCCCGAGGCGTGCACGTTGACCATCCACACGCCCAGCTCCGCCGCCGCCGCCACCGCGGTCGCCACCGTGTTGGGGATGTCGTGGAACTTGAGGTCCAGGAAGACGCGGTCGCCGCGTGCCGTGAGCGTGCGGACGATTGCCGGACCCGCCGAAGTGAACAGGCGGCTTCCGATCTTGAAGCCGCCGACGACGTCGCGCAGCGTGTCCGCCAGGCGCAGCGCCTCGGCGCCGGACTCGACGTCGAGCGCCACCAGGATCTTCTCTTTCACGTCGAGATCCACGCCTGCTCGCGCGTGCTCGTGTCGACGGTGCCGACGATGTCCTGGAGCCGCGCGATCGAGTGCTGCGTCATGTAGGCGCGGATGCCGTCGAGCAGCTTGCCCCAGATGAACGGGTCGACGAAGTTCATGGTCCCCACCTGCACGGCATTGGCGCCGGCAATCATGAACTCGAGCACGTCGTCGGCCGTGGCGATGCCGCCCATGCCGACGATCGGAATCTTCACGGCCCGCCGGCATTCGTAGACCATGCGGACGGCGATCGGCCGGATCGCCGGGCCGCTGAGGCCGCCGACGATGTTGGTCAGCTTCGGCCGCCTGGTGTGCACGTCGATCGCCATCGCCAGAAACGTATTGACCAGCGAGATCGCGTCGGCGCCGGCGTCCTCGGCGGCTTTCGCGAACGACGACACGTCGGTGACGTTCGGCGTCAGCTTGGGAATGACCGGGAGCGATGTCACCTTCCTGACCGCGCCGACGACGTCGTGCGTTCCCGGCAGGCTGCAGCCGAAGGTGATGCCCCCCTCCTTGATGTTCGGACACGAGATGTTCAGCTCGAGCGCGTGCACCCCCTCGACGTCGGAGAGGATCCGCGCGACCTCGACATACTCGTCCAGCGTGGTGCCGCAGATGTTGACCACGACGATGGCGCGGCGCTCGCGCAGCTCCGGCAGCCGCTCGGCAATGAAGCGGTGCACGCCGATCCCCTGCAGCCCGATGGCGTTCAGCATCCCGGACGGCGTCTCGACGATGCGGGGCGGGGGGTGTCCTTCGCGCGGGGAGAGAAACAGCCCCTTCACCGCCACGCCGCCGAGCGACGAGAGGTCGACGACGTCCGCGTACTCGACGCCGTAGCCGAAGCAGCCGCTGGCGGCGATGAGCGGGTTGGCGAGCGAGAGCGAACCGATCTGGAGCGAGAGATCCATCACGTTCGATGCGGCGGCGCAGTCCTCAATGGCCGGCCAGCGCGTCCCACACGATCCGTTGCGCGTCGAACACGGGACCGTCGATGCAGGTTCGGGTGTGATGCGGTGCGCCGCCGTCGGCGCCCGCGGCGAGGACGACGCAGCTGTAGCAGCCGCCGAGGCCGCAGCCCATCACCTGCTCGAGCGAGACGTCGCAGGCGCGGCCGTGCCGGTGGGCCAGCCGCGCGCAGGCGCGCATCATCGGCGTCGGGCCGCAGACGTACAGCTTGACCGGATTGCCGAGCGGCCGCGCGTCGAGCGCGTCGGCGAGCGGCACCGTGATGCGCCCGCGGGTGCCGCGGCTGCCGTCCTCGGTGCTCAGCACGATCGAGGCGCCGAGCGCCTCGAAGAGCTCCAGGCAGTAGAGCTCTTCCGCGCGGCGGGCGCCGTAGAAGAGTGTCGTGCGCGTGCCGCGCGCCGCGAGGGCGGCGCCGAGCGTGACGAAGGGGGCGAGACCCACGCCGCCGGCGACCATCCACGCTTCGGCCGGCGGATCGACGGGCTCGAACGGACGGCCGAGCGGGCCGAGCAGCGGCAGACGCGTGCCCGCTTCCACCCGCGCGAGCTGCGCCGTTCCGGTGCCGATGCGCTTGTTGAAGATCGAGACGCCGCTCGGCGCGCCGGCGTCGTCGCGGAGGATTTCGAAGATCGAGAACGGGCGGCGGAGCAGCGGCGCGCCGCTCAACATGGGGCCGCCCGACGTCTTGATCATGACGAACTGGCCGGGGCGCGCCGCGGCGGCGATCTGCGGAGCGGCGAGCGCGAGCACGTTGTAGTCCGCCGACAACCGACGGTTGGCGATCACCGCGGCGTCGATGTCCACGGGCATGAGCGAAGTATACACTTGGCCCGATGCGCTTCCTGCGGATGCTGACCAACGCGCTGCTCGCCGGAGCGCTCGGCGCCGCCTACCTCACGATTCTGCTGCTGCAGTTGAATCCGCAGGTGCCGCTCGCATCCGGCAGCGTGTGGCGGTGGTACCTGACGCTCGCCGGCTTCTACGGCGTGCATCTGGCGCTGGTGTTCTACGTCGTGATGCTGCTGCGCGAGTTCGTGAGCTTCGGCGCGTTCTCGCCGGGCTGGATCAGCGTGCGTCTGCTCGCCTGGCTGTCGGCGACGGCGGCGGCGGTCGCCTCGCTGCTGATGTGGCTCAACCTTCGCGGCTTTCCGTACGTCTTCGACGAAGCGGCGGCGCGGCGGTTTGCGTTCGGGGCAGGGGCGACCACCGTGGCGGCGGTGGTGCTGCTGGGCATCGCGGTTGCGCATTACTCGTCGGGACGGCGGGGCAGCCGCGTCGGCGCGGCTCTGCTGGCGATCGCGATCACCGGGTCGCTGGCGCTGCCGATCGCGGCGCGCGGCGCCGGCGGCGAACCGCCGCTCGGTGCCCGCCGCGTCGCGCTCGCGACGGCGCCGCCGCGTGCGACCGCGCGCATCATCCTGCTGCTCCTCGACGGCGCGTCCCTGGAGTACGTGTGGCCGCGCGTCGCGGCGGCGCGGCTGCCGAACTTCGGCCGGCTGCTCGACGCCGGCGCGTCGATGGACCTGGCGACGATCCGGCCCACGCAGCCGGATCCGGTGTGGGCCGCGGTGGCCACCGGCATGTATCCGTCGAAGAACGGCGTGCGCTCGGCCTCCTCCTATTTCGCTCCGGGCGATCACCGCGCCGTGGATCTGCTGCCGGCGCATTGTTTCTCGCACGTCCTGGTGCGGCTCGGGGTCGTCCAGGACCGGCCCAACACCTCGGCGGCGTGGCGCGCCCGGCCGCTGTGGAGCATCCTCGGCGACTACGGCATCAGCGCCGGCGTCGTCCGCTGGCCGCTGACGTATCCGGCGCAGCCGCTGACCGGCTTCATGGTCACGGATCGGTTCCACCAGATGGTCGGATCGATGTTCGAGTTCGACGGCCGCGCCGCGTACCCCGACGAGATCGTCGCGGTCGCCCGCGAGGCGTTCAACGCCAACGGTTCCGCGGCGGCGGACGCGGTCGCGGCGTCGGCACGGCGCGACGAAGCGTACGCGCGCGCGGCGCGCGAGATCCGGGCGACCACACCGGTGGAAGTGGAAGCGATCCGGTACCAGGCCATCGACGCCGCCAGCCACGTCTACCTGCGGTACGCCGAGGGCAGCGGGTTCGGCGACGTCACCGCCGCCGAACGCGAGCGCTTCGGGCCGCTGATGGATCGCTACTACGCCTACGTCGACGGCGAGATCGGGGCCGCCGTCGAACGGCTCGCGCCAGGCGATCTGCTGCTCGTCGTCTCGGGCTTCGGGATGCAGCCGGTGGGTCCGGTCAAGCACGCCGCCGCCCGCGTGCTGCGGGATCCGGAGTTCAGCGGGACCCATGAGTACGGCCCTGACGGGTTCCTCCTGGCGTACGGCTCGTCGGTGACGCCGGGGCGCAGGCGGCGCGGCTCGGTGGTGGACGTGACGCCGACGATTCTCTATTACCTCGGCCTGCCGATCGGCCGCGACATGGACGGCTTCGCCCGGGCCGACCTGTTCGACGAGCGATTCACGGCGGCGCACCCGATCGCCTACATCCCCTCGCATGGACGGTAGGGCGCGGCGCTGCCGCGGCGGCGGCAGCGCTCGTCAACGGCGCCGGCCGGAGTAGACTCTCCGGCATGTCTGCGCTCCTGCTGCTGCTGATCACGGTGTTCACGCAGGCCGGTCCGGACGCCGCGCCGCTGGCCTACCGCGTGTTCGAGGCGAAACAGGCGGGTGAAGCGATCGCCGTCGTGCGCGCCACGTGCGAGCGCTGCGACTGGGGCGTCGAAGGGCGCGAGGCCGCGGTGTTGCGCGTGTCGTTCGACGGACGCTACTCGCAGCACGTCGTGCTCGCGCGCGGCAGCGGCACGTGGGAGTACCGGCTGACACTCGGCGCGGTGACGCCGGGGACGCATCGCGTCTTCGTCCACCTCGACGCCGGGCTGTCGGCGCGCGACGTCGGCAGGGTGTCCGTGCCCGACGTGAACACCCACGTCATCGCCGCCGGTTCGGATGAGCACCTGGCGCAGGCGATGGCGCCATTCGTCTACGCCCGGCCGGACACGGTCGGCAGGTTCACCGACGTGCCGATCTTCATGTGGTACGAGATCGTCCCGGTGGCGCAGGGACGCCAGTTCCGCTATTCGACGATCTTCAGCAACGAAGACGGCGGCACCGCCACCGACCGCCTCATGGCGACCTGGGGGCGCACCACCGACATCGAGTACACCTACGGCGCGACCGTCGACGCGCAGGGAAGGGTGGTCGCCGAGGAGTTCCAGGGACCCGGACACGAGGTCCCGCCGTTCCGCGGCCGGCACGAAGCGCAGCATCCGCTGCAGTGGGTCTCGACGATCAACAACATGGTCAGCGAGTCCGGGCCGACCGACGTCCGCTACGCGCCGGCGCCGGTCAGGTTCGACCTCACGAACGCGTCGCGCGAGATCGTGATGGACGCGCATCCCTGGACGCACGTGCTCGCCTCCAAGGAGATGGCACGCGAGAAGAAGCTGTCGGAATCGGCGGAGGCGGGCTCCGGCGTCATCCCCGACCCGCGCCGCTTCGTCTTCGTCGAGGCGTGCACGGAATTGCAGAACGCGGCGGTCGCCTTCGCGGTGCGCGCGAAGGATGCCTCCGGCGAGGTTCGCTGGTTCGAGTCGGATCGCGGCCTGCCGCAGTTCCGCATCGTCCGCACCGGATGTTTCCGCGGCGCCGTGCCGCTGCCGGCGGGAGCCGGCGCACCCGACGCCGTCCGCCTGAGCGCGCACGCGCTGCCGCCCCGGCCGAACGCGCCGCCGTCGCCGGCCCCGGCCTCCGTCACGCTGACGCGGGTGAACCGCGTGTTCACCCTGGACGACGGGTACGTCCCCGGGAGATCGCTGTTCTCCTGGACGGGGAGCACCCGCCTCGCGATCGGCGGCGATCCCGCGGAATTCCGCATCCCACGCTGACTCGATCGTCCCTCCGCATCCGGTCGCCACGCGTGCCTGCGCGCCAGCGGGGCGAAATGATGAGCCTCCGATCGCGCGTCAGCGTTCTCGCGGTGATGCCGGCGGCGCGCGTGATATAGTTCCGATCGAACTCTTTAACTGCGGTCCCGCGAGGCCGCGAAGAGGTGACGACGAATGCCGCAAGTCATGGACGCGGACCGCATGGCCCGCGCTCTCACGCGAATCGCCCACGAAATTCTCGAGCGCAACCGGGGCACCAGCGATCTGGCGCTGGTCGGCATCCGCACCCGCGGTGTCCCGCTGGCCCGCCGTATCGCGCACGCGCTGAAAGAGATCAACCACGAAGAGGTCCCGACCGGCGCGCTCGACATCACGCTGTACCGCGACGACCTGATGCGTCATGCCGTCGGGCCGCAGCCGGTCGTCCGGCGCACCGAAATCCCGTTCTCGATCGACGACAAGCGGATTCTGCTGGTCGACGACGTCCTCTACACCGGCCGCACGATCCGCTCGGCGCTCGACGCGCTGATCGACTTCGGCCGCCCGCGCTCGATTCAGCTGATCGTGCTCGTGGACCGCGGCCATCGCGAGCTGCCGATCAAGGCGGACTACGTCGGCAAGAACCTGCCGACCTCGCTCCGGCAGAGCGTGCAGGTCCGCCTGCAGGAAATCGACGGAGAAGACGGCGTCCTGCTGGACGACGACAAGGTGGAGGCGTGATGCTCCGCTCACGCCACCTGCTCGGCATCGCCGACCTCACTCCCGACGAGATCACGCTGGTGCTCGACACGGCGGAAGCGATGACCGAGATCGCCGCCCGGCCGATCAAGAAAGTCCCGACGCTGCGCGGCCGCACCGTCGTCAACCTCTTCTTCGAGCCGAGCACCCGGACGCGGACGTCCTTCGAGGTCGCGGAGAAGCGCCTGAGCGCCGACACGCTGAGCATCGCGGTGGCGCAGTCCAGCGTCACCAAGGGGGAGACGCTGCTCGACACGGTGCGCAACCTCGAGGCGATGGCGCCCGACATGATCGTGATGCGGCACGCCTCGTCGGGGGCGCCCCACCTGCTGGCGCGGCTGTGCCGCTCCGCGATCATCAACGCCGGGGACGGCATGCACGAGCATCCGACGCAGGCGCTGCTGGATGCGTTCACCATCCGCGAGCACAAGAAGCGCCTGGCCGGCCTGAAGGTCGCCATCGTCGGCGATCTGCTGCACAGCCGCGTGCTGCGCTCGAACGTGCAGCTGCTCAACAAGATGGGGGCCGACGTGTGGGCGTGCGCGCCGTCCACGCTGATGCCGGCCGAGCTGCCGCGCTTCGGCGTCACCGCCACCGCGTCGATCGACGACGCCGTTGCCGGCGCCGACGTGGTGATGATGCTGCGCATCCAGCACGAGCGGATGCACGGGCACTTCATTCCGTCCACCCGCGAGTATTTCACCCTGTTCGGCCTCACGGCGGACCGCGTGCGGCGCGCCAAACCGGACGTGATCATCATGCATCCCGGGCCGATGAACCGCGGCGTCGAGATCGACTCCGACGTCGCCGACGGTCCGTATTCGGTGATTCTCGAGCAGGTCACCAACGGCGTCGCGGTGCGGATGGCGGTGTTGTACCTGCTCGCCGGCCACGAGGCGCAGGCGGACTGACGGTGCAGGCAAAGACGAAGACGCGAGCGAGTGAAGCGAAGAATCTATGAAGCTGCTGTTGAAGGGCGGACGCCTGATCGATCCCGCCGCCGGACGTGATGGCGAGTTCGACCTGCTGATCGAGGACGGCCGCGTCGCTCGAATAGGCAGGTCGCTGCCCGCGGAGGGCGCCCAGGTGTTCGAGATCCAGCGCGGCTGGATCGTCGCGCCGGGATTGATCGACATCCACGTGCACCTGCGCGAGCCGGGGCAGGAGCACAAGGAGACGATCGCGACCGGCACCGCGTCGGCCGTCGCCGGCGGTTTCACCGCCGTCGCCTGCATGCCCAACACGGACCCGGTGAACGATCACCCCGGCATCACCGAGCTGATCCTGCGCAAGGCGGCCGAGGCGAAGCAGGCGCGCGTGTATCCGATCGGCGCGGTGTCGCTGGGGTCGCGCGGCGAGCAGATGTCGGAGCTCGCGGCGCAGAAGGCCGCCGGCTGCGTCGCGTTCACCGACGACGGCCGGCCGGTGGCGAGCGCGCTGCTCATGCGCCGCGCGCTCGAGTACGCCGGCATGCTCGGCGTGCCGATCGTCAATCACTGCGAAGACCCCTCACTCAAGGGGGACGGCGTCGCCCATGAAGGATTTCATGCGGCGCGGCTCGGGCTGCGCGGCATCCCGGGCGTGGCCGAATCGATCATGGTCGAGCGCGACATCGCGCTCGCCGAGCTGACCGGCGGGCCGTACCACGTCTGCCACATGAGCGCCCGGCAGTCGCTGCGCGCGGTGCGCGCCGCCAAGGCGCGCGGCCTGACCAACGTCACCTGCGAGGTCGCGCCGCATCATTTCGTGCTCACCGACGAGGCGCTCGAAACGCCGATCCGCTACGACACCAACGTGAAGATGAATCCGCCGCTGCGCGAAGCCGCCGACCGTGACGCCATGCTCGAGGGGATCGCCGACGGCAGCGTCGACGTCATCGCCACCGATCACGCGCCGCACCACGCCGACGAGAAGCTGGTCGAGTTCGATCGCGCGCCGTTCGGCATCGTCGGGCTGGAGACCTGCGTGCCGCTCGTGTTCGATCGGCTCGTCCACGCCGGCCGCATCGGTGTGGCCCGGGCGATCGAGCTGCTCTCGACCAATCCCGCACGGGTGTTCCGGCTTCCGGGCGGAACGCTGGCGGACGGCGCCGCCGCGGACGTCACCATCCTCGCGCCGGACGCGCCGGTGACGATCAGCGCCGCGGCGCTGCGCTCCAAATCGAAGAACACGCCGTTCGACGGCTGGCGGCTGCGCGGCGCCGTCGCGGCGACGATTGTCGGAGGCGACGTCGTGTACAGGAACGACGGGTTACAGTAACCGGCGCGCGAACGGAGCGGGGCGATGGGTCCCCGCGAGTAGCGCGGCAGGGGGGTTCGGGGACGCGCCCCGAGACTGGAAGGAAGCGATGGGGCGATATTCTCCCGACAAAAAGGACGATTTACGGCGGCAGGCGCTGCGGCAGCTCGAGGAATTCGAGGTGCTCATGCGGCACGGGCACTTCGACTACGGCAACGGGTTCCACGGCCGCGTCTATCTGAACCCGCACCAGTTGTTCCGCCATCCCTCGACCATCTGGCGGCTCGCCCAGGATCTGCTCGACGTGCTGCCCGGCGACCTGCTGCAGCGCACCGAGGTCGTCGCCGGCCCGGTCGTCGGCGGCGCGCTCCTCGCCCACACGCTGGCCGGCCTTCTCGACGGCCGGCGCTCGCTCACGCATCCGCCCTGCAGCTACGCGCCGTTCACCAGCCGCGGCGACGGGTTCACGCTGCGCGGCTTCTACGCCCGCGAGATGAACGGCAAGCGCGTGCTGCTCGCCGACGACGTGAGGAATACCGGCAAGACGTTCCAGCAGTGCGCCGAGCTGGTGCGCCAGGCGGGCGGCACCGTGCTCGCGACCGTGGAGATCTTCGACCGCATGGAGGCGATGGCGGATGCCGGCGTGCCGAACTTCGCCCTCGCCGAGTACAAGGCGGCCGAGAACTTCGCCGCCGGTGAGTGTCCGATGTGCAAAGCCGGTGAGCCGATTACGACGTTCTAGCCGCCGTCACGTCCGTGCTCACGCGGAGGTCGCCGAGCTCGCAGCGATCTTCCATCTGGATCGTTCTGCGTTCGCGGCGCGTGCTGCGTGAGCGCGTCCGTCGCCGTCCTGTCGGCCCGGCTGGAACGCCTCTACGACGACTACAACCGTGAGGACGCGGCCGCGGACCCGGTGCAGATCGTGCGCCGCTACGAGGCGCGCGACGACCAGGAGGTGGTGGGGTTCTGCGCCGCGGCGCTGGCGTTCGGGCGCGTCGCCAGCGTGCTGAACACGGTCGAGGCGCTGGCGCGGGTGATGGGGCCGCGGCCGGCGGCGTACGTGCGGGGGTTCAATCCAAAGGGGCCGCATCCCGAGCTGCGCGCCATGGTGCACCGCTGGACGCGGGGCGCCGACATCGTCGCGCTGCTCTGGATCCTGCGGCAGATGATCGACCGCGCCGGATCGATCGAAGCATTCTTCCTGGAAGGCTACGATCCGGCCGCGGTGGACCTGGGTGGCGCGCTCGACAGCTTCTCGCGGCGGGCGCTGGCGCTGGACGTGCGTGCGGTGTACGGCAGCCGCGCGCCGAAACGCACCGGTGTGTGTTACTTCTTTCCCCGGCCGTCGGCGGGCTCCGGCTGCAAGCGGCTGAACCTGTTCCTGCGGTGGATGGTACGGCGCGACGCGGTGGACCTCGGCGCGTGGACCCGGGTGCCCGCCGCCAAGCTGATCGTCCCGCTCGACACGCACGTGATCCGGCTGGGCCGCTGCCTGCGCCTGACGCGCTACCGCTCGCCCGGGTGGCGCATGGCGGCCGAGATCACCGCCTCGCTGCGGGCGATCGATCCGGTCGATCCGGTGCGGTTCGATTTCTCGCTGTGCCACGTCGGCATGATGAACGCCTGCGGCTTCGGCCGCCGGCAGGGAGATGCGCAATGTCCGCTGAAGGGAATCTGCCGGCCCCGCGGCCGCGCCGCACGCGCGGCGGCGGGGCGGTCGCGGCGCTCATCGCCGCGTTCGTAGTCGCGATCGCCGGCTTCGCGGGCGGCTTCTTCCTCGGCGCCCGGCGGGCCGTCAGCGTCGTCCCGTCGCCGTCGCAGGACGCGGTGGCGTTCGTGCTGGAAGGGCGCTGCGCGGCCGGACGGTGCCAGTCCCTGTGGGTCGGTCCCGATACCAAGCGCGCGCGCCGGGTGCAGGCGCTCAGCGGCCCGAGCGAGGAAGCGGGCGAGATCGCCTGGACCCCCGATGGCGCGAGAGTCGGCTTCGTGGTCAATGGCTACCAGCTCCGGGTGTTCGACGGCAGAACTGGGGCCGCGCTCGGCGCCGTCGCGATCATCGACCCCGACGGTTTTCCGTCGAGCCGCATCGCCCGCGGCGTCACGTTCTCGAGCAACGGCAACGCGGTGACCTTCGACGATTGCCCGCGTCATCACTCCGGGTGCAAGCCGGGAATGCTCGCGATCAAGCCGTAGATGTTCTCGCTCCATATCGACACGGCGCGGACGTGGCGCGGCGGCCAGAACCAGGTGCTGCTCACCGTACTCGGCCTGCGCTCGCTCGGCCACCGCTCGATGCTCGTCGCCCATGCCGCCGGCGAGCTTCGCCAGCGCGCGCAGGAAGGCCTGGACCTGGTCCCGATTGCGCCGAAGACCGAGATGGATCTCAGTGCCGCGTGGCGGCTGTCGCGGCTGATCAAGCAGCTGCAGCCCGACGTGCTGCACGCGCACGACCCGCACGGCGTCGCGATGGCGGCGCTGGCGCTGTCGATGAGCACCCAGCTCGCCAAGCCGCCGCTGGTCGCGGCGCGCCGGGTCGACTTCCACCTGAAGGCGAACGCGTTCTCGCGCTGGAAGTACCGGCAGGTCGACCTCTTCATCTGCGCCTCCGAGGCGATCCGCCGGATGCTGATCGGCGACGGCGTGCCGGCGTCGCGCACCGTGGTGGTGCACGAGGGGATCGACATCGGCCACGTCGAAGCCGCGCCGGCGGCGGATCTCCACGCCGAGCTGTGGCTGCCGCACAATTCGCCGATCGTCGGCAACGTCGCCGCGCTGGTGCCGCACAAGGGGCAGCGGCACCTGATCGAGGCCGCCGCGCTCGTCGTCAAGAAAGTGCCGGACGCGCGGTTCGTGATCGCCGGCGAGGGAGAGCTGCGTCCCGCGCTGGAGCGGATGATCAGGGAGCATCGCCTCGAGAAGCACGTGTTCCTCGCCGGTTTCCGTCCGGACATCCTGTCGGTGCACAAGGCGTTCGACATCTTCGTCATGAGCTCGGTCACCGAGGGGCTCGGCACGTCGCTGCTCGACGCGATGGCGTGCGGCAAGCCGATCGTGGCGACGACGGCCGGCGGAATGCCGGAAGTCGTGGTCGACGGCCGCACCGGGCTGCTGGTCCCGCCGCGCGATCACGCGGCCATGGCGGACGCGATCGTCCGGCTGCTGACGGACCGGGCCATGCGCGCCGAAATGGCGGCCGCGGCGCGGGCGCGCGTCCGCGCCGGTTTCAGCGCCGAGCGGATGGTGGAGGAGACGCTGAACGTCTACCGCCGCGTCGCGATGCACGCCCACGTCGAGGCCTGACCGCGCCGACCGGCGGCCGCCGGCCGCTGAGCGCCTACCGCTTCCCGCCGACCGCCGACGGCTGGCCGCCTGCCGCTCCTTGTTCCCACGCCTTGGCCAGCTTCAGGAACACGTAATAGGAGTTGAGGATCGACACGACGAGCCCCGCGCCGCCGTTGCGGAACCCGCCACGGAGCACGTAATTGCGCAGGAACGCGAACCACGGGTGAAGGAAGAGGCCGCCAATCGACGGCTTCCGCCCTTCCGCGCGCATCTGGTCGGCGGCCAGCGTCGTGTAGCGATCGATCGTCTGCAGGTGGTGGCTGATGTCGCGGTAGGGGAAGTGCTGCAGGTCGTGATCGAGGCGGCCCGGTTCTCCGTTCAGCGCCACCGACTCGTGAACCGGCCGGCGGTTCCACTGCCCGGCGCGGCGATCGTAGAGCCGCAACTGATAGTCCGGATACCAGTCGGTCCCGCGGATCCATCGTCCGAGGTAGTGGCTGATCCGCGGGATGCGATAGCCGCGATGCGGCGGCTCCGATCGCAGAAGCGCCTGGATCTCCGACGCCAGTCCGGCCGGGACGCGCTCGTCAGCGTCGAGCGACAGGATCCAGTCGTGCGAGGCGAGCGCGGCGGCGTGGTTCTTCTGCGCGCTGTAGCCGGGCCAGGCCCTGACCTCGACCCGTGCGCCGCGGCGCCGCGCGATCGCCGCCGTGTCGTCCGTGCTCTCGGCATCGACGACGACGATTTCGTCCGCCCACGCGACGGACGCCAGCGCCGCCTCGATGTTCGCCGCCTCGTTCCGCGTAATGACCGTGACGGTCAGCTTTGGCACTGGGGGAGTCTAACGCTGTCAACTCCCAAGCCCCAATGCCCAATTCCCAAGCCCCAATTCCCAAGCCCACGCTGCGGGATCGGGAGTGATCGCGACTCAGCGTATCGGCGCGATCTGCACCGCCTCGAAGTCGACGAGCGACTGGTTGTAGTCGATGGTCGCGCGCAGCTCCGCCTGGCGGGCGCGGGCGAGGTCGCGCTGCGACTGCAGCAGCTCGAACGTGGTCGCGAGACCGACAGCGAATCGCTTGTTGTCCGCATCCAGGCGCTGCTGGGCGAGCTCCCGGGCGCGGCGCGTGGCTTCGACGCGGCGGAGACCGGTGGTCACCTGACGCGCCGCGTCGCGCACCGACTGCGTCACCGCCAGCTCGAGGTTCGCCAGCGTCACCTGCTCCTGCTGCTTCTGCAGCCGCGCCTGCGCGTGGGCCGCGTCGGCCGTGCTCGTGCCGAGCGGATACGAGACGTTCACCGCCACGCTCCAGGTCTTGAAGTCGTTGGCGAAGACGTCACGGACGGCATCGGTAAAGCTGCGGATCGTCGGGTCGACCAGATTGCCGAACTCGTCGCGGCTGTAGCGCGTCCCCGCGACGCCCGCGAGGCCGTAGCGCGCCTGGAGATCGATGGCCGGCAGCTTCTGGTTCGCGGCGAAGCGCATGCCGATGTCGGTGTTCTCCATCTGCTTCCGGAACTCGCGCAGGTCGCTGCGATTCTGCAGCGCGTTCTTGACCGCGGCGTCCAGGTCGATTTGCCGCGGCGCGAGATTCGGCTGCTCGGCCGGCGCGAACCGCGTTCCCCAGAAGCCAGGCTGGTTCGGGTTCATCACCAGCGCGCGCAGGTTGTCCTGGGCCGCCTCGATCTGCGCCTGCGCCAGAATCACCGCTTCCTCGTTGCTCGCCACCTCCGCTTCCGCGGTGACGATGTCGATCGGCGCCATGGTGCCGACTTCGACGCGGGTCTGGTTGTTCTTCAACGAGGTGCGCGCCACTTCCAGCGACTGCTGCGCGACGTCGAGCCCGGCGAGAGCCCCCACCAGCTGGTAGTAGGCCGCCCGCACGTTCCGCGACGTCTGCGTGATGCGCTGCTGCAGCTGGATGTCGGCGATGGTCGCGTTGTTCTGGCTGGTCCAGAGCTGCTGCCGCAGGCCGTCGATCTTGAAGTTGCGCAGCAGCGGCTGGTTGAACACGGCGTTCAGCCCGGAGCCGAGCTGCGGGTTGAACACCGAGTTGATCGCGTTCGTCGTCGCCTTCGATCCGTCGAACGAGACCGAGTAGTTGCTGCCGAGCCATTTCAGGTTCTGCTGGACGCCGCCCTGGCTCGAGAAGTTCGCGCTGGTCGAGATTGCCTGGCCGACGCCGCTGGTGTTGAAGTCGGTCGGCGGCGCGGTGCTGCTGCGGCGGCTGGCGCTCGAAAAGAGCGTCGGCGTGAACGCCGCATTGGCGCGCGCGATGCCGAGCACCTGGATCTGCGGGTTCAACTTCTCGGTCTGGATGCCGAGATTGTTCTCGAGCGCCATCCGGACCGCTTCTTCGATGGTCAACGGGGTGCCTTGCGCCGGCGCCGGCTGGGCGCTCTGCGGCGCCGGGGCGGCCGGAGCAGTCTGTCCGAAAGCGGACATCGGCGTGCCGGAAGCGAACAGAAGGGTAACCGCGCCGGCTGCCGCCCGCCGCGCGATTGAGGCCCGAAATTGCGGGTACAAACGCATTACAGTGCTCTCCAGAGTGGTGGAACCAAAGGGTGCTGCCCGGACGAACAGCAAAATCCGTTGCGGGCCCGTCGACGCGACGCTCCCAAGGGCTTTCTGTTGGACGGCCGCGAGCGCCTGACGGTTCGGACGGCTGTGGTCAAATAGGGAAACTTATGCGCATTTCGACCCGTTCGTTCGTGCTGCTCTCCGTCTTCCTGACCGCGCCCGGCCTGCTCGCCCGGACCGCGTCCCGCCAGGCCGACAAGGACGCGCCGGCGAAGACCGACAAGTTCGCGCTGACCGTCGACAGCATCATGCGCGGGCCCGACCTGGTGGGTTATCCGCCCGACAACCTGCGATGGTCGGCCGATTCGCAGAAGCTGTACTTCGACTGGCGCAAGCCCGGCGAAGACGAAGCCTCCACCTACTGGGTGCCGCGGGACGGCGGCACGCCGGTGCGGCTCGACGACGCGCAGAAGAAGAACGTCCCGCCGGCGAACGGGCGTTGGGACAAGGCGCACACGCGCGTCGTCTTTGCCGATCGCGGCGACATCGTCGTGCTCGACGCCTCCGGCCAGAGGCGCTGGATTACGCGGACGACCGCCGGCGAGGGCAATCCGCGCTGGGCGCGCAACGACACCGCGATCACCTACGTCCGCGAAGGCAATCTCTTCGTCGTCCCGCTCGACGGGACCGGCAGCGCCGTCGTGCAGCAGCTCACGGACGTCGGCCCGCGGCGGCCGGAGCCGCGCCTCACCGACAGCCAGCGGTTCATCCGCGACGAGCAGGAAAAGCTGCTCGAGGTGATCAAGGAACAGAAGGAACAGAAGAAGAAGGCCGAAAATCGCGCCAGGCAGGACAAGCTGCCGGCGCTCGAGCTGCAGGAGCGGCAGAGCGCGACGGACCTCATGCTGTCGCCGGACGACACCCACGTGTTCGTGCTGGTATCCGAGCGGCCCGCCGCGGCGCGCAACGTCATCGTGCCCAACTACGTCACCGAAACCGGCTACGCGGAGGACATTCCTGGCCGCACCGCGGTCGGCGACGCGCAGAACCGCACCCTGCTCGCGGTGATGAACCTCGAGACGGGCAAGACCGTGTGGGCCGACGCGAGCTTCGCGCCGCCGGTCGACGAGCCCGCGGCGCGCCCGGCGCAGGGACAGCCGGCGGCGCCCGCGACCGCGCCGGGGCCGCCAGCCCAGGGGCGGTCCGAGGGACCCGGCCGGCGCGCCGAGCGCGAGGTCCGGTGGTCCATGCCGCAGGTGTCCGACGACGGCAGGCTGACGATCGCGAGCGCGCGCTCGGCGGACAACAAGGATCGGTGGTACGTCGCCATCGACGCGGAAAGCGGCAGGACCCGCGTCGTCGATACCCTGCACGACGACGCGTGGATTCGTGAAGCCGGCGGCGGTTTCGGGACCTCGGGCGTCGACTTCCTGCCCGACGACAAGCGGGTGTGGTTCCTGTCCGAGCGGGACGGCTGGATGCATCTCTACACGCTGGACGTGAGCGACACGTCGGCGAAGCCGAAGCAGCTCACGAGCGGGAAGTGGGAGATCGCGAGCGCGGCGCTGTCGCGCGACGGGCAGACGTTCTTCGTCACCAGCACGGAGCAGCACCCCGGCGAGCGCCACCTCTACACGGTGCCGGTCGAGGGAGGCGCGCGCACGAAGGTCACGTCGATGACCGGTTCGAACGTCGCCGAAGTGTCACCCGACGAGTCCACGCTCGGTCTCGTCCACTCGTACAGCACGAAGCCGCCCGAAGTCTACGTCATGCCGAATCGTCCGGGCGCGACGGCGAAGCAGGTGACGACGACGCCCACCGAGGAGTGGCGCGGCTTCAACTGGATCGACCCGAAGGTGATCACGTTCAAGGCGCGCGATGGGGTGGACGTCTACGCGCGGCTGTTCACGCCGGAGATGATCGGCGCCAGGCGGGACCCCGCGCATCCCGGCGTGGTGTTCGTCCACGGCGCCGGCTACCTGCAGAACGCGCACAAGTACTGGTCCACCTACTTCCGCGAGTACATGTTCCACAACCTGCTCGCCTCCCGCGGCTACGTCGTCCTCGACGTCGACTACCGCGCCAGTTCCGGCTACGGCCGCGACTGGCGCACGGCGATCTACCGGCACATGGGCGGCAAGGATCTGGAGGACGTCGTCGACGGCGCGAAGTACCTGGTCGAGAAGGAGCAGGTGCATGCCAGGCGGATCGGCGTCTACGGCGGGAGCTATGGCGGGTTCATCACGCTGATGGCGATGTTCACGACCCCAGACGTGTTCGCCGCGGGCGCGGCGCTGCGTCCGGTGACCGACTGGGCGCACTACAACCACGGCTACACGTCGAACATCCTCAACGTGCCGCAGAAGGACGCCGAGGCGTATCGCAAGAGCTCGCCGATCTACTTCGCGGACGGACTGAAGGGCGCGCTCCTGATCTGCCACGGCATGGTCGACACCAACGTGCTGTTCCAGGATTCGGTGCGGCTCGCGCAGCGGCTGATCGAGCTGCGCAAGGAGAACTGGGAGCTGGCGCCGTACCCGGTGGAGAACCACGGGTTCGAGCGCGCGTCGAGCTGGGCGGACGAATACAAGCGGATCTTGAAGTTGTTCGAGCAGAACCTGCGGACGGGCGTCGCGCGGAACGGAAAGACGACGCAGTGATCGGGGACCGAGGGTCGAGGGTCGAGGGTCGATGACCGATAGCGAAGTACTCGAGTTGTTTCGTCACGCCGGGGCGCTGCTCGAAGGGCATTTCAAGCTGTCGTCGGGACTGCACAGCGATCGGTATCTGCAGAGCGCGCTCGTGCTGCAGTTTCCCGATTTCGCCGAACGGCTGGGGGCCGCGCTGGCGGCGCGGCTCGCACATCTGCAGCCGACGGCGGTGCTGTCGCCCGCGCTCGGCGGCATCGTGATCGGGCAGGAGGTCGGCCGGGCGCTGCACGTGCGCGCGATCTTCGCGGAGCGGCAGGAGGGCAGGCTGACGCTGCGCCGCGGCTTCACGCTCTCGCCGGCGGATCGCGTGGTCGTCGTCGAAGACGTGATCACCACGGGCTTGTCGACGCGCGAGACGATCGAGGCGGCCGAGGCCGCCGGCGCGCAGGTGCTGGGCGCCGCGGCGATCATCGACCGCGGCGCGGACGCGTCGCGTCTGAACGTGCCGCTCCAGGCGCTCGTGCGCATGCAGGTGGCCGCGTATCAGCCGGAGACGTGTCCGCTCTGTGCCGCCGGCCAGCCGGTGGTCAAGCCGGGCAGCCGGAGCTGAGATCGGGGATCGAGGATCGAGGATCGAGGATCGAGGAGCGAGGTGCGAGGGTCGATATCGATCACCCGGTTCCCGATCGCCCGATCGCCCGATCACCCGATCGCCCGATCACCCGATCACCCGATCACCCGATGACCCGATGACCCGATGACCCGATGGCCGTCTGATGCGAACGATCAAGCTGACGGTTGCCTACGACGGCACTGATTTCGTCGGCTGGCAGCGGCAGGAGCGCGGGCGATCGATCCAGGGACTGATCGAGGCGGCGCTGAGCGAGATCGACGGGGCGCCGGTGACGCTGCACGGCGCCGGGCGGACGGATGCGGGTGTGCACGCGCTGGCGCAGGTGGCGAGCGCGCGCATCGCGGCGTCGATCGGGGACGCACAACTGGTGCGCGCGCTGAACGCGCACCTTCCCGACGCGATCCGCGTCACCGCGGCGAGCACCGAGCCGGACGATTTTCACGCGCGCTTCGACGCGATCGCCAAGGCCTACGAGTACCGCATCTGGAACGGAAGGACGCTGCCGCCGTTCATCCGGCTGTACGCCTGGCACATCCCCGAGCCGCTCGACGTCGAGGCGATGCGGGAAGGGGCGCGCGCCATTGTCGGCGAGCACGATTTCGCGGCGTTCCGCGGCGCGGGCGGCGTCAATCACACCACGGTGCGAACGATTGCGTCGGCCGGCTGGAGGGTCGACGGCGCGGCGCTGACGTTCGCGGTGGCGGGCAGCGGATTCCTGCGCTACATGGTGCGCAGCCTGGCGGGAACGCTGGTCGAGATCGGCCGAGGGGCTCGCCCCGCCTCCGACATGGCCGGGCTGCTGCGGTCGCGCGACCGCACGGCGGTCGGCCGCACCGCGCCGCCGCGCGGCCTGTTCCTCGTCCGGGTCGATTACCGGTGACGCGGATCGCTTGCTAGAATGAACGGCTAGCCATGAGCCTCGAAGACGTCCTCGCGTCGATCACGCCCGGCTCGGCCGAAGAGGCGCTGGCGCGGCAGGTGGATTTCGATCGGCTGCCGGCGCACATCGCCGTGATCATGGACGGCAACGGACGGTGGGCGGCGCAGCGGCATCTGCCGCGGGTCGAAGGGCACCGCGCCGGGATCGACGCGGTGCGGGACACCGTCGAAGGCTCCGCCCGGCTCGGCATCAAGGTGCTGACGCTCTACGCGTTCTCGGTCGAGAACTGGAAGCGGCCGGCGGCGGAAGTGTCGACGCTGATGCTGCTGCTCAAGCGCTATCTCCGCTCCGAGCTGAACACGCTGCTGCGCAACGACATCCGCTTCAAGGTGATCGGCCGCATGGAAGATCTCGGGCGCGACGTGCAGCGCGAGCTGCGCGACGCGGAAGAGAAGACCGCGGCCAACGGCGGCATGCAGTTCAACATCGCGCTGAATTACGGCGGCCGCGCCGAGATCGTCGAAGCGGCGCGGCGCATGGTGCGCGACGGCCTCGCGCCGGAGCAGATCGACGAGCCGCGCGTCTCGTCCTACCTCTACACCGCCGGCCAGCCCGATCCCGACCTGCTGATCCGCACCAGCGGCGAGATGCGCGTCAGCAACTTCCTCTTGTGGCAGATCGCCTACGCCGAGATCTGGGTCACCGACACGCTGTGGCCCGATTTCCGGCAGCGCCACCTGCTCGAGGCGATCCTCGCGTACCAGAAGCGCGACCGCCGTTTCGGCGGCGTCACGCAGCCGGCGGTGGCCGGGCGGTGAACTGCCGCCGCCCGCCTGCCGCTGTGCGCCTGCCGCTGTCCGCCATCCGCTTGCCGCGGTCCGCGATCCGCCCGCCGCGATGACCAGGGTGCTCTCGGCCCTCGTGATGCTGCCGGTCGTCATCGGCACGATCTGGTTTCTGCCGCCGGCGGCGACCTTCGTGCTCGCCCTCGTGGCCGCCGTGCTGGCATTCTCCGAGTACCGGTCGATGGCAGGAGCGCTTGGCGCCGAGGTCCCGATGATCACCGGCGCGACGCTGGTGGCGCTGTTGTGCTTCGCCATGTGGCGCGCCGACAACGACGGCCTGGCGGGGGCGTTTCCAAATGTGGTCTACCTGGCGCTGATGGCCGGGTTGATCGTGGCTGGCGCCGCGGCCGTCGCCCGCGGCCGCCCGGCCCCGGGGTCACTCGCGGATGCCGCGGCGATGATCTTCGGCGCGGTCTATCTCGGCCTGCCGCTCGGTGCCCTCGCATGGACGCGCGGCGGCAACGGCGTGATGGCAACGCCCGACTTCATCGTGGATCTGCCGGATGGCCGCCTGCGGGTGCTGCTCCTCATGGCCGTCATCGTCGTCAGCGATTCCGCGCAGTACTACACCGGTCGAGCGTTCGGCCGGCGCCCTCTCGCCCCGGCGATCAGTCCCAAGAAAACCGTCGAGGGGGCGATAGGAGGCGTGGTCTTCGGCACGTTCGCCATGGCACTCGGCGGTCAGTATGTGTTCGCTTCACCGACATGGATACTGGCGCTTCTCGGCGCCGCGATTTCACTGCTCGGGATCGTGGGCGATCTCTTCGAGTCCCTGCTCAAGCGGAGCGCCGGGATCAAAGACTCGTCGCACCTGATTCCCGGCCACGGCGGTGTGCTCGACCGCATCGACAGCTGGCTCTTTGCGGCGCCCGTCTATTACGTCTTCGTCAGGTTCGTCGCATGAAGGGGATCGCCATCCTCGGCTCCACCGGCTCGATCGGCCAGAGCGCGCTCGCGGTCGTCGACGCACACCCGCGCGAGCTGCGCGTCGTCGGACTCGCGGCCGGCGGCAATGCGGCGCGGCTCGCCAGGCAGGTCGAGCGTTACCGGCCGTCGCGCGCCGCGCTCGCGACCGAGCAGGGGCCGCAGGGGCTCATCGACGTGGCCACCCATCCCGACGCGGACGTGGTGCTGTTCGCGTCTTCCGGGACGGCGGCGCTCGACGCCGTGCTGGCGGCGATCGAGGCCGGCAAGACGATCGCGCTCGCCAACAAGGAGATTCTCGTCATGGCGGGCGCGCTGGTGATGGCGGCGGCGCAGGCGCGGGGCGTGGCGGTGCTGCCGGTGGACAGCGAGCACAACGCGATTCATCAATGCCTGCACGGGCGGCGCTCGTCCGAGATCAAACGCCTGATTCTGACCGCCTCGGGCGGGCCGTTCCGCGGCCTGCCGGCGCGCGACCTCGCGAACGTCTCCGCGGCGGACGCGCTGAACCATCCCACCTGGCGGATGGGACCGAAGATCACGGTCGATTCGGCGACGCTGATGAACAAGGGGCTGGAGGTGATCGAGGCGCGGTGGCTGTTCGCCGTCGACGCCGGCCGCATCGACGTGCTGGTGCACCCGCAGTCGATCGTGCACTCGATGGTGGAGCTGATCGACGGATCCGTGATCGCGCAACTTGGCGTGACGGATATGCGTCTACCGATTCAGTATGCGTTCTCCTACCCGGATCGCTGGCCGGCGCCGCTGCCGTCTCTCGATCTGGCGCGCGCGGGCCGGCTGGAGTTCGAGCCGGCCGATACGGTGCGCTTCCCGTGCCTGGCGCTGGCCTTCCGCGCGCTGCGCGGCGGCGCAGGGCTCCCCATCGTGCTGAACGCCGCCAACGAGGTCGCGGTCGCCGCATTCCTCGACGAGCGGCTGGCGTTTACCGGCATTGCCGACGTCATCTGCCGGGCGATGGATGCGTTCGAGAACGAACACCCTGTCGCGCCGTTGCACGGTCTTGCAGAGGTCCGCGCCATCGACGCCTGGGCCCGGGCGTTCGCGGCGCGGGCCGCCACTGGGGTACAATCGACGTCTTGATTCTCAGGTGAAATCTTGACCATTCTCGCCTTCCTCTTCGTGCTCGGCGTGCTGATCTTCGTACACGAGCTCGGCCACTTCCTGATGGCGCGCCGCATCGGCGTGCGCGTGCTGACGTTCTCGCTCGGCTTCGGGCCGAAGCTCGTGAACTTCAAGCGCGGCGGCACCGAGTACTGCATCAGCGCCATCCCGCTCGGCGGCTACGTGAAGATGGCGGGCGAGAACCCCGAAGACTCCCGCACCGGGGCGCAGGACGAGTTCCTGTCGAAGGGCAAGTGGCAGCGGTTCCAGGTCCTGGTGATGGGGCCGGTGATGAACCTGCTGCTGGCGATCGTGGTCATGGCGCTGGTGTACTACCAGGGCGCGCAGGTTCCGCAGTTCGAGCAGCAGCCGGTGGTGATCGGCACCTTTACCGCCGATTCGGTTGCCGCCAGGGCCGGCCTCAAACCGGGGGACCGCATCGTCAGCGTCGACGGCGATCCGGTCGACACCTGGGAAAAGTTCGGGATGGCGATCGTCTCGAAGGCGAAGCGCAGCGTGACGATCGGCTACGTGCGCGACGGCCGCGCCGGTGAAGTGATCGTCGTGCCGACCGCCCAGGGCAAGTACGAGATGGGCGACATCGGCGTGCACCCGCAGATCCATCCGGAATTCGACGAGATCGTGCCGAACCAGCCGGCCGCTCAGGCCGGTGTGCAGAAGGGCGACGTCGTCCTCGCGCTCGACAACGAGGTGCCGGTCTCGTACGACCAGCTGATCGAAACGCTCCGTTCGAGTCCCGGGAAGACGCTCGTGCTGCAGATCAAGCGCGGCGAGACCGTGCAGACCGTCAATCTGACGCCGCAGCACCTGGGCACCACGCTCATGGTGAACGGCGTCGAGACGCCGATTGCCACCGTCGGCGCGAAGATCCTGCCGTGGGAAACCCGCACCGTGAACCCCGGCATCGCTGAAGCGTTCAAGCTGAGTCTGCAGAAGAACTGGGAGTGGACGCGGCTCATCGTCGAGACGCTCGGCGGATTGTTCACCCGCGAAACGTCGGTCAAGCAGCTGATGGGGCCGGTCGCGATCGCCGATCTCTCCGGCGCCGCGGCGCAGGCGGGCTGGATCTCGCTCTTCAGCCTGATGGCGATGATCAGCCTGAACCTCGGGCTCCTGAATCTGATGCCGATCCCCGTCCTCGACGGCGGCCACATCTTCATCCTCGCGCTCGAAGGACTGGCGCGCCGCGACTTCAGCATGCGGGTCAAGGAGAAGATGCTCCTCGCCGGCTTCGTCCTGCTGCTGATGCTGATGGTCACCGTGATCTACAACGACTTGATGCGGATTCAATGGATCGAAAAGCTCGTGCCCTGGCGCTAGCCGCCGTCCTCTTCGCCGCGGCCGGCGTTTCTCACGCACAGCAGCAGCGGCCAGCCGCCGCGCTGACGGATCCGGATCCTCTCGGAACCGGCACCTTTTCGATCCTTGGCTACGATCCGGCGACCGGCGAGCTGGGCGGCGCCGTGCAGTCGCGCGTCTTCTCGGTCGGCAACGGCGTGCTCTGGGCGGAAGCAGAAGTCGGCATCGCCGCGACGCAGGCCATCGTCGACGTCAGCTACGGACCGAAGTCGCTGGCGCTGCTCCGCGCCGGTCTGCGCCCGGACGCGATCATCCGCGCGATTCTCGACAGCGATCCCGATCCCGGCTACGGCGGCCAGCCGTGGCCCAAGGCCGGGCGGCAGTTCGCGGTGATGGATCCGAAGGGGAGCTACGCCGCCCACACCGGTCCGCAGGCGTCCACGTGGGCCGGGCACAAGGGCGGCAAGTACTGCACTGCGCAGGGCAACATCCTCGCCGGCGAGGCGGTCGTCGCGAACATGGTCAAGGCGTTCGAGGAAACGACCGGCGCCCTGTCGATGCGCCTGGTCGCGGCGCTCGAGGCCGGCCAGGCGGCCGGCGGCGATACCCGCGGCCAGCAGTCCGCCGCGCTGATCGTCGTGAAGAAGGGCTGCGGGGTGTGGTTGAACAACGACACCGTGCTGCGCCTCCAGGTCGACGACAATCCCGAGCCGATCAAGGAGCTGCGCCGTGTCGTGGAGCGTTCGCTCTCGCGCCGCTCGCGCCCGGGATGCGAAGGGGTGAACGCGGCACCGCGGTGACAGCGGTCAGCTGTCCGCTTCCAGCTTCAGCTATTTCTTTTTCTTGGCGGCCAGCCGGGCGTAGTCGGCCTCAGCGGCCACGTAGACGGGCTGCATCCAGAGTCCGCGATTCTTCTCGACGATCTGCTTGAGGTCTTCCCGGGCGGCGTCTTCCTTTCCGTCGAGCAGCGCCTCAATCGCCGCCAGATACTTCGCCGAGAGCGGCTCGGCGGCGTTCACCTTCTGTTTGGCCACCGTTCCCGGGAATCTGATCCGGGTCGATGGCGCGACGGCTGGGCCCTCGGGAACGGGGCGCTGCGCTGGTTTGCCTCCCGCGCGCCGCTCCGCGAGATAGGCAAAGACGCCGGGAGCGGCGCAGTCCTTGTACGTGGCGCGTGAGCGATCGAAGTCAGCGGCCAGGTACTGCGCCAGCGCGAGGCTGCACCGCGCCTCCGGAAGCTTCGTCGCCTTCGTCAGATCGCGCGCCGCGACGTCGAACTTGCGAATGACGATGTAGCCGCGGCCGCGCTCGAGAAACAGCTCCGCCGCCTCAGGGTTGGCTTCGATCCCCTGGGTCAGGATCACCAGCGCGTCGCCGACGCGCCCCAGTGCGAGATGCGCGCGTGACAGCGCGAGGACTTCGGCGGCGCCGCCCGGCTTCGCCGTGTACGCCGCGTGCGCGCGCGCCAGCTCCGCGTCGGCGGCGGCGCGTTCCGCTTTCGCCAGCTTCGGCGCGTACAGCGGTTCACCGAGCAGCGACAGCGTTTCCGGCTGCTGCGCGAGGAGCGCGCCGAGAGCGAACACCAGCAACACGCACATAGAATAGCTGCTTGCGCATTCGCGAGGAATTGCGGCCCATGCTGTCGCTCTCCGCGCCGGTGATCGTCGCCGAGCTCGGGTGGGTGACGATGGGCATCGTCGACATGGTGATGGTCGGGCGCCTCGGGCCCGACGCCATCGGCGCCGTCGGCATCGCAAGTTCGCTGTTCATCGCCGTCGGCGTCTTCGCGATGGGGCTGCTGCTCGGCCTCGATCCGCTGGTCGCGCAGGCGTTCGGCGCGAGGCGCATCGACGACTGCCATCGCTGGCTCGTGGCCGGCGTCTGGCTCGCCGCGCTGGCGACGCCGCCGACCATCGGCGTGGTGTATCTGATGAACCGCGCGCTGCCCCATCTCGGACTGCCGCCGCCGGTCGTGGCCCTGGCGCAGCCGTACCTCTCGGTCGTCGGCTGGAGCCTGCCACCGCTGCTCCTGTACGTCGCCTTCCGGCGCTATCTCCAGGCGATGAACATCGTCCGCGCCGTCACCTACACGCTGGTCATCGCCAACGTGACCAACGCCCTCGCCAACTGGGTGTTGATCTTCGGCCACTACGGGGCGCCGCAGCTGGGGGTCACCGGCGCGGCGTGGGCGACGCTGGCCTCGCGCATCGTGATGGCGGCGGCGCTGTTCGTGGTGATCCTCCGGCACGAGCGGCGCATGCAGCCGCGCCTGCGCGAGACGCCGCTCGCGCTCGATATGCCGCGCGTCCGGCGCCTGGTGCGGCTCGGGCTTCCCGCCGGCGGTCAGATGCTCCTCGAAGTCGGCGTGTTCGCCTCGGCGACGGCGCTGGCCGGCCGCGTCTCGACCACCGCGCTCGCGGCGCATCAGATCGCGATCCAGATGGCGTCGCTCACGTTCATGATCCCCTTCGGTCTGTCATCGGCCGCGGCGGTGCGCGTCGGCCAGGCGATCGGACGCCGCGATCCCGCCGGCGCCATCGCCGCCGGCTGGACGGCAATCGCGCTCGGCGTCTCGTTCATGGCGGCCGCCGCGCTCGTCTTTCTCACCGTGCCCGGACTGCTCATCCGCATGTTCAGCGCCGATGCGGAAGTGATCGCGCTCGGCGTGCGGCTGCTGTTCGTCGCCGCGGTATTCCAGTTGTTCGATGCCCTGCAGGGCGTCACCACGGGCGCGCTCCGCGGACTGGCCGACACCCGCACCGCGATGCTGTGGAACCTCGGCGGCCATTGGGGCGTCGGTCTGCCGCTCGGTTACGTCCTGTGCTTCCACGCCGGCTACGGCGTCGTCGGGCTGTGGTGGGGATTGTCGCTGGGGCTGGTCATCTGCGGCATCAGTCTGGTCACCGTGTGGCGGATGAAAGGCATCCACCTTGCTCGTTGATCGGCAGGAGTGTGCTCATGGCTGACCTGACGCGCCGCCCCGGCCCCGGCGGCGACCCGATGCAGAGAAACCCCGAAGGCAACGCCGCGCAGGCGAGATCCGACGCTACTCAGGATGAGGTCGGCGATCGTCTCGATCCCGATTTCACGCAGCAATCCGACCGCGCCGATGGACGCGGCTCGGACGCAAACGGCATCCCCGAGTTCGACGAAGCTGAAGGAGAAGCGCGGAAGAAGACCTATCGCGAGACGGGATCTCCGATCGTCAGCCGGATCGACTAGCGATCGGGCGATCGGGCGATCGGGTGATCGGGTGATCGGGCGATCAGCGAACGGCCGCTTCCTTGCGCGGGAACTTCGACGCGACGGACTCGTCGACGAGCTCGCGGAAGGCGCGATCGAGTTCCTCGTAGGTGCCGCGGAGCGTTGCGGTGTGATGACCGTCGATGAACACGGGGCAGCTCGGTTCCTCGCCCGTACCCGGCAGGCTGATGCCGATGTTGGCGGCC
>DASSPH010000021.1 GCA_035699745.1 Vicinamibacterales bacterium | reverse complement strand
TGCTGGCCTTGCTGACCCTGCTGGCCTTGCTGACCCTGCTGGCCTCGCTGACCCTGCTGGCCCTGCTGGCCTTGCTGGCCTTGCTGGTTCTGTTCGCCC
The DNA here is from genome assembly GCA_035699745.1 of Vicinamibacterales bacterium. Taxonomy (NCBI): domain Bacteria; kingdom Pseudomonadati; phylum Acidobacteriota; class Vicinamibacteria; order Vicinamibacterales; species Vicinamibacterales bacterium. Next base: position 46,909 of record DASSPH010000021.1, on the reverse strand, counting down.
TGCTGCCCTTGCTGGTTCTGGCGGTTCTGCGAGCCCCGGGCGCCCGGCTGCTGTTGCTGCTGCCCGTCCTGGCCGCGCATCCGTTCGCCGAGCGACTGCATACCCTGCGCGAGCTGGCGAGCCCGGTCGAGCGCCTGCGCGTTCGGGTCCGGCTTGGTGTTGCCCACCGCAGACGCCGCCTCGGCGATCTTGTTCCGCAGATCGTTGAGGTTGTTCTGAATGTCGCGATCGAACGCCGCGACGTCGGACGTCTGGCTGCCGCCGCGCAGCATCGAATCCGAATAGCGGATCTTGTCCTCGATCCGCTTGTCACGGATGCCGTTGGCGGCCTCGGTCAGCTTGCGTGAGGCATCGCGCTCGTTGCGGAACATGTCCCCGGCGGTGCGATCGAGCTGCTTCTCGAGCTGATCGACCTTCCCGGCCAGCTCGTTCTTGCGCTGGCTGATCTGCTGGGACTTCTCCTGGCGGCCGGCGCCCCCCTGCTGATCGAGGCGGGCGACGTCCTCCTGGATCTGCTGCTGCTCGCGCGCCATCGCCTCGGCCCGGCGCAGCGCGTCCTCGACGTCGCGGCCGGTGCGCGCCGACTGCGACTGCTGCAGCTGCCGCTCGGCCTGCTTCAACTGCTCCATCGCCTGCGCCGCCGCCGCGGCGGCGTTGGGATCGCCGTTCGCGGCCGCCTGGCGCATGGCATCCGCCGCCTGCTGCAGCTGGCGTGCGGTCTGCTGCAGCTGCGGACGATTCTCCTCGCGTGCGAGGCGTTCGAGCTGGCGCGCCGCCTCTTCGGCCTGCTCCGCCAGTGCGCGCTGCGCGTCGCCGCCGCCCTGCCCCTGTCCCTGCGCGGCGCGCCGGCGCTGACGCTCCGCCTCCTGCTCCTGCCGGCGGGCGAGCTCCTTCAGCTTTTCGGCGAGCTCGTCGATCTTCTGATCGGCCTGCTGCTGCGAGGCGCGCTGCGCCGTCTCGTACTGATTGGCCATCTTGTCGACTTCGAGCTCGAACAGATCGGCGAGCTCCTCGGCCATCTGCTGCCCGCCGCCGCCACCGCCGCCCCCCTGCTGCTGGCCGGCGCTCACCTGGAGCTCGTACTCCTCTTCGGCCTTCTGCAGGAACTCGAGCGCGCGGTGCTCGGGCGGCAGCGCCTGGTCCGGCGCGGCCGCCTTCAGCTTCGCTTCCGCGGTCTGCATCTCCGGCACGCTCTGCTTGAGGAACTCGGTGATCTTCTTGAAGCTCTCGACGTTGCCGACGCGCGCCGACAGGTTGGTCAGCAGCTCCGCCACCTGATCGCGCAGCCGCTGCTGCATCAGCCCGACGACCACCGCGCTCTCGCGGGTCTTGTCCCCCCCGGCGGTCTTGCGCTCGCGCTGAATGTTGAACGTCGCCGAGATGATCTGCCGCTGCTGCTCCGACAGCTTGCCGACCTGGTTGCCCTGCTGCCCGCCGCCACCGCCGCCGCCCTGCGATTCCGCCTTGCGGAAGTCCTTGGTCAACGGACGCACGCGGACGAAGTAGATGTCGCTCAGCGCCCGCTGCGAACCGCCGACCGTGCCGTTGTCGCCGACGCGCGCGTAGTACGACACCGAGTCTCCCGGCTTCACGTTCAGCTCTTCGAAGTAGAGCGTGTGGCCGGCGGACACGGTGGGCATCCGCGTGGTGCCGTCGAACAGCTTGACCGTCTTCTCCGGGCCGCCGTTCACGCTGTAGACGAGATCCAGCGTCTTCACGCCGTAGTCGTCGTCGGCCTTCGCCTCGAGGAACACTTCCTCGATCGGCGACGCGGAGGTATCGCGGCCCGGCTTGGTGAACGACACCGTCGGCGGCTGATCGGTGAGCACGTCGATCGAGTATTTCGGCGAGCCGGGAACGCGCGGCCCGCCGGCCGGCTCGAGGTCGATGCGATAGAACCCGTCGTGATCGACGGTGAACGACGCCGTCAGCGCGCCGTCGGCGCCGACGGTCATCGGGATCTGCGTCTTGTCGTCGATCACGATCGCGCCGCCGCCCGCCGCCATCGTCGGCGTGGCGCGGACGCGGATCTCGGTGCCGCGGAGCACCGCGATGTCGCCGCCGTCCTCGATCTTGCGCGGCGGCAGTCCGGTGTAGGACGGGAAGCGGTACTCCAGTTCGAGCTTCTGGACGTACGGCATGTCGGCGACCTTCAGGGTGTAGACCGGCGAGCGGACGCCGACCGCCTCGACGAAATACTCGAGCGGCGCGGCGACGTCGAAGAGGGTCGCCTCGTACTTGACGTCCTTCTCTTCGGCGGCGCGGATCAGCGGCACGCGTTCGAACGCCGCGGTCGACGACTTGCGGACCATCAGCACGGCCTGGTCCGACTGGAAGCCGATCAGCGTCGCCGCGATCGCCTGGTCGGCGCCGCGCGGGATCGTCGAGTGGCCCGGCGTGACCTCGATCCGGTACGGCGCCGCCGCTTCGACGCTGCGCGAGATCACCAGCAGCGCCGACAGCGCGTGCCGCATGTAGGCGGGACCGAGCAGGAAGATGGCCGCCGCGATGGCGAGCACGGCGCCCAGCGCGCCCGAATACCGCTTGAACGGATCCCGCTCGACCCGCCGCCCGTACTCGATCGCCTGCACCTTCTCGACCGCCGTCTGCACGAGCTTGCGGACCAGCACCGGCGATTCCTTCGACAGCCCGGAGCGCTCCGCTTCGACGGCGCTGATGATCGCCGCCTCCATCGAGGGCTCGTGCTCTTCCAGGTACATCGCCACCTGCTCGTCGGTCACGCGGCGCATCAACGGCCGGGCCAGGAAGACGTAGGCGAGCAGCGCCACGACCGCCGCCAGCGCGATCCGGAACGCCAGGATCGATTCGGCCGTGAACCGCATCCACTGCAGCGTCACCGCCGACAGCACCAGCGCGAGCGCCAGGCAGCCCGCCCCGATGGCGGCGCCGCGCAGCGCGAGCTTCATGCGCCAGCGCCGGCGCACTTCATGGATGACTGCGACCAGGTCCGAGCGACCGTCGATATGCTGCGTCATGACACCCTCGCACCGTTCTGCGAAAGACGATTGGAGAGAAGCGTCTCGCCGGCGAGCAGCAGGCCGCCCGCCACGAGCAGATACCACCACAGCCGCTGGGCCTGCGCCTGCGCCTCGTCACTGGGCCGCGGTCCGCTCAGCCCGGCGACGTCACCCGGGGGCCGCCCTGCCACGGCGGCCGCCAGCTCGCGCGGATCGAGCGGCGCCAGATCCGATTCGCTGAGATCGACGTTGGCCGCCAGCGCGGTGGCCGTATCGGCTCCCGCGCCCTGCGTCCGCACGTCGTAGAACCCCTGCTCCGCCAGTTCGAGCGCGCCGTCCTCGGTCTCGACCGAGACGCGCGCCCCGGAGGGAGCAATCGCCACCGTGCCGCCGCGGTTCGCCGCAGCCGCCCGCCCCGGCGCCGGCCGTGGCGCCGGAATCACCTGCCCTACCGTCAATGATGCAGGCGCCTCGGCATAATCCGCCAGGTATTTCGTCAGGGTGTGGACGAACGGCAGGAATACCGGTTTGACCGGCATGTCGCTCCAGTCGAGGTCCAGCGACGACGTCCACATCAACACCCGTCCCGCCCCGGTTTTCCGCTCGAGAAGCGCCGGCGTGCCGTCGTCGAAGCGGGCCAGCACCTGGCCCGTCGACGGCCCCGTCGCGCGATAGCCGTAGAACCGGGCGGCCGCGAAATCCCCGCTCCGCGGCGCGCGGAACAGCTCGAACACCGGGTGGCTGTACTCGAGCGCGCCGAGCCGCGACGGGGCGGCGGTGGTGCGATCGATCAGCTCCCCCGGCAGCGCGGGGACGACGTCCGAGAGACGCGCGGGCCAGGTGGCCTGCGGCCCGGCGGCAATCAGGAGCCCGCCGCCGTCGCGAACGAACCGCGCGAGACGATCGGCGAGATCGTCGGGCGTCTGCACGTCGTTCAGGATGACCACCGCCGCCTGCCGCGCGTCCGCGTCGGAGAAGGAGGCCGGCGTGCGCGCGACCAGCTCGACGCGCGGCGCCTCGCCGATCGACAGCGCGCGCGCGAGGTACAGCGACTGCCGTTCGGCGCCCGCGCGTCCGACGGCGAACACCCGCACGGGTTCGGACGGAGAGACGACGAAGTGGAAGACGTTGTCGCGCTTCAGGCCGTCGTCCGGCAGGCGGATCGTGCCGCGCATGTTGCGCGACGCGACGGTGAACGGCGCGAACGTCACGCTGCTCGATCCGCCGGGCGCGACGTTCGCCGGAAGCGACTGAATCGACTTGCCGTCGACGTCGAGCGACACCGGCACGCTGCTCACCGCGCTGCCGCTGTGGTTCACCAGCCCGGCGGTGACGGCAATGCGATCGTGGTTCTCGAACCGCGAGCGCTGGAGCGACACGGGCGTGACCGACAGGTTCGAGGTCTCGCCGGACGCGACGTCGATCGGCGTCAGCGTCGTCCGCTCCGGCAGCTTGACGTCGTCGCGTCCAGGGGTCTGTTCCCAGCCGCGGCGCTGAAAGTCGCTGATGAGAATGATCTCGCGGCGCGGGAGGGCCGACTCGGCGAGCAGGCTCGCGGCGAGCTTGAGCGCCGGGGCGAACCGGGTGGCGCCCGGTCCGGTCGCGGCGGCGGCGAGGCCGGCGTCGAGACGGCCGCGATCGGCGGAGGACCGCACCGCGACCTCCGCGCCGGACGAGAAGAACACCAGGGACGCGCGATCGCCGGCGCCGAGCCCGTTGATGGCGTCGCGCGCGGCGGTGCGGGCGCGCTGCCAGCGATCGCCGTACTCCATGCTGTACGAACGGTCGACGAGGATCACGGCCTCGCGCGCACCCTGCTGCGTCGCCGCCGCCAGCGAATCACGCTTGAAGAACGGCCGCGCGAACGCCATGACGATCAGCGCCAGCGCGGCAAGCCGCATCGCGAGCAGCGTCCAGTCGCGGATGCGGCGGCGCCGCACCGACTGGTAGGGGATCCGGCGCAGGAACATCAGCGACGGGAATTCGACCACGCGCTTCCGCTCGCGCTGGATCAGATGGATCAGCACGGGAATGGCGAGCGCCGCCAGACCCGCCAGGACGAAAGGCGCTACGAAGCCCATACGCGCTCGCCAACTGTCGATCGCCGATTGGCGATTGGCGATCGACGACTTGCCGGGTGCCGAGTGGCGATCGACGGATTGGGGAGTGCCGATTGACGGCGATGCCCAATCGCCAATGTCGTTGTCACCTTTTCACCCGGCTGAGTTGCTCCCGCATGGAGAGATAGGTGAAGAGCGCCTGGTCGAGAGGAGTCGCGGTGTTCAGCAGCGCGTAGTCGATGCGCAGCTCGGAGAACTTCGAGCGCAGCGCCTCGGAGTGCTCGCGGATGAGCGTGCGGTACTGCTCGGCGAGCGCTTCTGGGACGATCGGAATCTGTTCGCCGCTCTCCAGGTCCTCGAAGGCGGACGCCTGGTCGTAGTTGAATTCGACCTCCGCCGGATCGAGCACGTGGAAGGCGATGATGTCGTGCCCGCGGAACCGCAGCGGGGCAATCGCCTCGAGCACCGCCTGCGGCTCCTCGTAGAAGTCGGACACGATCACCAGCACGCCGCGGCGGGCGTAGTGCTCGGCCAGCTTCTTCATCGGCGGCGCGAGTTGTCCCGGCTTCGAGGGCTTCAGCCGATCGAGCACGTGCAGCGTGACGTCCATGTGCTTCGCCGAGGGGGGGACGAATTCGACGATGTCCTCGTCGAAGGCCGCGAAGCCGACGCGATCGCGCTGCCGGTGAACCAGGTAGGTGAGGCAGCCGGCGAGGATCTGCCCGTATTCCAGCTTGGTGATGCCGCGGCTGCCGAACCCCATCGATTTCGACACGTCGAGCAGCACCGCGAAGTTGGCGTTGGTGTCCGCCTCGTACTCCTTTATATAGAAGCGGTCGGTCCGCCCGAACAGCTTCCAGTCGACGCGGCGGATGTCGTCGCCCGGGGTGTAGCCGCGGTGCTCGGCGAAATCGACGGAGGCGCCGAAATACGGCGAGCGGTGCATGCCGTTGATGAACCCGTCCACCACCGCGCGCGACACCAGCTCGAGGTTGCCGACGCGTGCGAGGACCACGGGGTCCACGAACCGCGCCCCGGTCAGCCCGCCCGCCTGAAGTTCGTTACGCATGCGCTGAATACCTGCGGCGCCCTTACATACCGGACTTCGGCATCGGCACCGCTTCCAGCAGCCGATCCACCAGCACGTCGCTGGTCACCCCTTCCGACTGCGCGTGGAAATTGGTCAGGACGCGGTGGCGGAGGACGGGATGCGCCAGGGCGCGGATGTCTTCGAAGTTCACGTGATACCGGCCGCTGGTCAGCGCGCGGGCCTTGCCGCCGAGCACCAGGTGCTGCGCGGCGCGGACGCTGGCGCCGAATGCCGCCCACTTCCTGATGGTGTCGGGCGCGGTCGGCGATTTGGGCCGGCTGGCGCGCACGATGTCGAGCGCGTAGCGGATCACCGGCTCCGCGGCCGGCACGCGGCGCACCAGGCGCTGGAACGCAATCAGGTCCTGCCCGCTGACCGGACGCTCGAAGGTGATGTCGCGCAGCGAGGTGGTGGAGCGGACGACCTCGAACTCTTCGTCGATCGGCGGATGGTCGATGACGATGTGGAACATGAAGCGGTCGAGCTGCGCTTCGGGCAGCGGATACGTGCCTTCGAGCTCGATCGGGTTCTGCGTCGCGAAGACATAGAACGGCTCCTCGAGCGAATAGGTCCGCCCCTGGATCGTGACGCGATGCTCCTGCATCGCTTCGAGCAGCGCCGACTGGGTCTTCGGCGGCGTGCGGTTGATCTCGTCGGCCAGGACGATGTTGGCGAAGATCGGCCCGGGCGCGAACACCATCTCGCGCCGTCCGGTCGTCGGGTCTTCCTGAATCAGGTCCGTGCCGGTGATGTCGGACGGCATCAGGTCGGGCGTGAACTGGATGCGCGAGAACTTCAGCTCCAGGACGCGCGCCATCGTGAAGATCAGCAGCGTCTTCGCCAGCCCGGGCACGCCGACGATCAGGCTGTTGCCGCCGGTGAACAGCGTCAGCAGCACCTGGTTGACGACCTCCTCCTGGCCGACGATCGCCTTGCGCAGCTCGGCAATGATGCGGTCGCGGCCGGACTTCATCCGGTCCGCGAGCGCGACGTCATCGGGCGAATCCAGGTCGACGGTGTTGGTCACGAGAGCCAAAGGCTGCCTCCAATTAATGCGTAAGCCCGTAGATGACGTAGTTGATGCCGTACTTGTACGCTTCGTTGTTCAGGTCGACCGGGGCGAACCCGGTGTCGGAGAACTCCCAGTACTCGCTGAGATCGCCGTTGACGTTGGCGATCGCGAGCAGCCGCTTCTTCGGATCGTTGTCCTCGAAGATGCCCCAGTAGGTCAGCTGCAGCCCCATCCCGGCGTAGGTCGGGTGCGCGGCGAGCGCCTTGGGGTCGGCAATCTCGAAGAACGAATGCCACACCGGATGCGAGCCGTCGTCGATCTCGATCCACCGCGCGTCGGGCAGCACCCGCCGCATCTGCTGCTGCAGGTTGTCCCAGTGCCCTTCGGGCTCGCGGAAGTCGTCGAAGATGATGAAGCCGCCCTTCTTCAGGTAGGCGCGGAAGTTCTCCGCTTCCTTGTCGGTCAGCGTCCAGAACCCCGGTTCCGCCATATAGGCGATCGGATAGTTGAACAGCTCCGGATCGTCGAGGCCGAGGATGTTCGAACCGTCGGGGCGCGCCCGCACGTAGCTGATCTCGTTCAGGATCTTCGTGAAGTGGACCTCGCCGCGCGGATAGTCGTGCGACCACGGCGGCCCGCCGCCGCGGCGGCCGAACCCGCCGAAGCCATAGCTGTAGCGCAGGCGCACGAAGACGAACCGCCCGTCGTAGGGCGTGTTGCCCTGCACGTCGAGCTGCCCGAACGAGCGCGTCTGTCCTTCCAGCGAGCGCGGCGGCTGGTCGGCGAACCGCGGCGGCGCCGAGGCCGCGACGCCGGCGACCGCCGCGGTCGTCGCCGCGGCCAGCGCGATGGTCAACAGGGCTGCTCTCACTTGCCCCCCTCCGCGGCGCGAATCTCGCGGCTCTTCAACGCGAGGTCGGTCGCGAGCTTCTCCAGCTCCGCCGCGTACTTGGCCGGATCCATCCCGCTCTTCAGCAGCTTCAGCGACTCGATGCGCCGCTCGATCGCGTCGCGCTCGGCGTACAGCGCGCGCAGTTTCTCGTTCGCGGGAGCCGCCTGCCGCCGCATCGAGCCGATCGCCAGCACCGCCGCCGACTGGCCGTCCTTCGCCTGCCGGCCCGGCTCGAGGCTGCCTTCCTTGTCGCCGTTGTCGTCGAGCAGCGCGTGCTCGGTCGGCAGCAGCCCTTCACGCTGATACGACGCCGCCACCGCGCGCCTGGCGTGCTCGAACGCCTCCAGGATCGACACCTTGCCGTCGCGATCCGCGTCGGCCGCTTCGTTCGAGAACGCCTCGACGAACGGGCCGCCGAACAGCGTGGCGAACATCTCGGCGCCGGTCCGCGTCGCCGACACGATGACCCGCCCCGGTCCCGACAGCGCTTCGACGAACGGGCCGCTCGCGCTGGTGGTGTTGGCGAAGACCACCCGCTTCGATTTCATCTTCGCCAGCAGCGGCGCGAAATCCTGCGCCGACATGTCGGGGCCGGTCAGGTTGAACTTTGCCACCTTGCCGGCATAGGTGCCGTGCCCGAACAGGACGATCACGACGGTGTCCTGTTCTCCGGCCCTGGACGCGACGTCGGTCAGGGCCTTCGTGACCGCCTCGCGCGTCGCCGCGGCGTCGGTCAGCAGCACCACGTTCTCCTTCGGAACGTTCAGCTTGCCGGTCGCCGCCTCGGCAAGCGACGTCCCCCACTTCTTGAACAGCTCGCCGTGCTCCGGATCGCCGGCAAGCCCGACGACGATCACCGCATGCGTGCTCTGCGCCGACGCCATCGCGGACAGGCCGAACAGCACGCACAGGAACGGCAGCAGCGTCCCGATCCCCGGTCCCCGGCGCCCGATCCCCGTCACGCGAGCCTCCAATAGCGCCGCAGCCCCCACTCGGCGCAAATCACACAGACCAGCGCGATGAGCAGCGCCGGCATGTGCCACAGCTCGCGTTCTTCCACCGCCGTCACGCCGCGCCCCGAATACTTCAGATCGTCGGCGAGCGTCGAGGTCGCGTCCGCGGGATAGAAGCGCCCGCCGGTATCCTGGGCGATGCGCTTCAGCAGCGGCGCGTGCATCGCCGCATCGAAGTACTCCGCATCGTCGGGCACGGCGCGCACGTGCGCGACGGCGCCTCCCACGCTCTTGCCTTCGCGCGTCGCGTCCAGCGTGGCCTGGTACCAGCCCGGCTCGGCGGTGTCGAAGGCGGCGCGATACTGCCCGCTGCGCTCGCCGGTCCACTGCAGCGAGACCGCGGTCTTCTTCCCCGACGGCGACGTGACGTGCGCGACCACGTTCGCGTCATTCAACTCGACGAAGCGCGGATCGACGACGTCGGCGGTGAGGGCGACGGGCTGTCCGGGCTCGACGCGATCGGTCAGCGTCCGCACCTCGACCGCGTCGGGGACGCCGTCCACCAGCCAGCGCAGCAGCTGCCGCCAGAAGTTCTCGTGCGTCTGATCCTCGACGCGAATCGCCGCGTCCATCTGCCAGTGCCACGAGTCCTGCACGGGGAAGGCGATCGACTTGCCGCGACCGTAGCGCTCGAACGCCAGGACGACCCGCTCGCGGCGGCGCTCGTCGAGTCCGGCGAGCAGCGCCGTGGCGCCCGGCTTGAGCGCCTCGATCTGGTTCACGGTGCTCAGCGACGGCATCGACTTCCAGCGATCCGCCGACGCCTGTTCGGTGTCGCCGAGCTGGGTCACCGCGTGCGCCTGGCCGGCGCGGGTCGGCTGGATTTTCAGCGCCGCGAACGCGCCGGCCGATCGCCCGAGCAGCACCGGCATCACGTCTTCGACCGGCGTGCCGGCGTAGCCGCCTTCCGCGAACGCGCGCGGACCGCCCAGGAACAGCAGTCCGCCGCCGCGGACGTCGACGTATTCGGCGATCATGCGGAGCTGATCGGCCGAGAACGCGCTCGCCTCGATGCTGCCGAGCACCAGCCCGCGATAGGCGAACAGCTCTTCGCGCGTCTTCGGAAACCCGGCCGCGAGTTCGACGCCGGCGGCGTCGATGTCGAGGCGCAGGTACTTGTTCTCGGCCGTCCGCTGCAGGGTGACCAGCTCGAGGTTGGGATCGTCCTTGATCGCCTGCCGCGCGAACTTCATCTCGAAGCGCGGCTCTCCCTCGAAATAGAGGATGCGCTCCTTGCGATCGCGGATGTCGATCTGCACGTCGCGTTGATTGTTCTGGGTGACGACCTCGCCGGGCTGCGGCGCGACGCGCAGCCGGAAGATGCGCGGTCCCGCCTCGGTGGCGGTGAAGCGCACGCGGACCGACACCGGATCGCCGTCCGCCGGCAGCCGGACCGGCTGCGACCCGACGATGCGCCCTTCGTCCTCGACGTCGAGCGTGACGGTCTGCCCCGCGTAGCCCGTCTGCGTCAGCACCGCGTCGACCAGCAATGACGTGCCCTTGAGCGCCGTCCGCGGCGTCGACACGCGGCCGACCTGAATGTCGTGCGACAGCGTCTCCTGCCCCACGCCCACGGTGAACACGGGCAGCGCCTCCGCCTTCGACGCCAGCAGCGCGTCCGCCACGGTGGCGTCGGTCGTGTCGGCGCCGTCGGTCACGAGCACCAGCCCGGACACCGGCAGCCCGGCCAGCTCCTGCCGCGCGCTCTCGATCGCGTTCGCCAGGCGCGTCTGCGTGCCGGTGAACGTCAGGTCGCCGGGGGTGGCGACGCGCGCCGTCGACGAGGAGAAGCGAAACGTACGGATGAGAAAGCGATCGGAGAGCGCCTTGATCACCGCGCTGTCCGGATTCGCGAAGGTGGAGCGCACGAGATCGGCACGCGAGCCGGCGGCCTGGTTCGTCGCCGGCAGCTGCATGCTCCGCGAGTCGTCGATCAGGATGCCGACCACGTTCTGCTGCGTGACCGCCGCCTTCACGATCAGCACCGGCCGGAAGATGCAGAAGAGAATGAGACCGAGCGCGGCGATCCTCAGCGCTCCGAGCACCGCGCGCTCGCGCCACTGGACGCGCGACTGAATCAGGCGGTAGCTGACGAAGGCAATCGCGAGCGCGGCGGCGATGACCAGCGCCGCCACCGGCGCGCCCGCCGGCGGGGCGAACCGGAAGTCACCCTGCTGGAAGACGTGGGGCCGATACTCGAACAGAAACTGGAACAGCTTTTCGAACACGGTGTTGGGGCGATTCTATCGCTCTAAGACGACGACGGGGGAAGATCAGCTTCTTCCGCGTTCGCGGCCACACTTTCGTCACAATTCCGGTCCCCCGATCCCCGATCCGCGATCCCGCTACGTCAGCAGCCGCACGGGAAGCGCCGTGTCCACTCGCCCGAATGCGCGGACGGCCGAGCCGATCGCCGGCGCGACGGCGATGAGCGGCGCTTCGCCGGCGCCCGCCGACGGCAGGTCGGGACGGTCGATGAGCAGCGTTTCGATACGCGGCACGTCCTTGAACCGGGGAACGCGATACTGCTCCATGCTGCCGTTGCGCAGCCGTCCGTCGGCGAAGTCCACCGCCTCGAACAGCGCGCCGCCGAGCGCCTGGACGACCGCCCCTTCCACCTGATGCAGGAGCCCGTCGGGATTGACGATGGCGCCGCACTCGAAGGCGACGACCAGGCGATCGACCTTGAACCCGTCGCCCAGCCGCGACACGTCCGCCGCGGTCGCGACGTAGCCCCCTTTCTCGGTGCCGCATGCGATGCCGAGCGCTCGACCGCGCGCGGCCGCGTCCCGCTCCTCGCGCGGGATCAGCACGCTGCCCGAGGCGGCGCGTCTGCGCCAGCCGATCCTGACGGCCACGGCCGTGAGGACCGCGCGCATCCGCTCGTCGTTCAGATGGCGCAGGCGGAAGTCGAGCGGATCGATGCCGAGCGCGCGCGCCATCTCGTCCATGTGCATCTCGCGCGCGTAATGATTGGCGGTCGCCGCCAGCGCCCGGTACGATCCCTGCCGCAGCGGCGTCCGCGACGGATGGAACACGATCGATTTCGACGCGATGTCGTACGGCGTCTGGATGCCGGCGTTCCCCGAGTTCCAGTTGTCGAACGCCCAGGCGAGGATGCGGCCGTCGGCGCCGACTGCGCTCTTGATGTCGATCACGCCGGCGGGCCGGAAGTAGGCCCAGCTGAACTCCTCGCCGCGCGTCCACACCAGCTTCACCGGCGCGCCGGCCGCCTTCGCGAGACGCGCCGCCTCGATCGCCGCCTCGCCGGTGTGTTTGCCGCCGTACGCCGATCCCGTGTCGGGCACGATCACGCGCACGCGCGCTTCGGGAATCCTGAACGCTTCGGCGAGCTCGGTGCGCACGCCGAACGGCCGCTGCGTCCCCGTCCACACCGTCAGCGATTCCCCTTGCCATTCGGCGACCGCCGCGCGCGGCTCGAGCGGCACGTGCGCGATGTAGGGAACGCGATACGTCGCCGCGAAGACGCGGGCCCCCTGCGGCATTGCGAGCGTCTCGACCGCCGCCGGCACGCTGCGCTCGACCTGCGTCTTCAGATAGTCATAGATGGTCTCGGACGACGGCTGGCCGTCCGGCACCTTCCAGGTCACGGCCACGGCGCCCGCCGCCCGCGCCGCGGCGCGCTCGTTCGGCGCCACCACGCCGATGAATTCGCCATCGCGGATCACCGTGACGCCCGGCATGGCGCGGGCGCGGGCATCGTCGATCGCCGCCACGGTGCCGCCGTAACCGTCGGGCCGCACGACGCGGCCGTACAACATGCCGGGCCGCGTCATGTCCGGCGTGAACTGATGCCGGCCGGTGACGAAGTCGGCGCCGTTCACCTTCTTCACCGGCGTGCCGCGCACGTTCCACTTCGCGCGCGGCTCGATCGGAGGGGCGGCGGGGATGGTCCCGGCGAGCGCCTGCCCCTTCGTCACGTCCGCGTACGCGAGCGTGCGGCCGTCGGGCGCGACGACCCGGCCGTCGCGCGCGTTCAGCAATGAGCGATCGAGCTGCAGCCGGGCCGCCGCCTGATCGATCAGCAGTTCGCGCGCCGTCGCCGCGGCTCGCGCGAGCTGCGGCGCCATGCGCGGCGTGCTCAGCGAACCGAACGTCCCCTGATCGAACGGCACGCGCGACGTGTCGGCCATGACCATCTCGATCGCGGCCAGCGGGACGCGCAGTTCATCGGCCACCGTCTGCGCCAGCGAGGTGCGGATGTTCTGGCCGATCTCCGTCTTGCCGGTGCAGACACGGACGCGGCCGGCCTCGTCGATGTGAATCCATGCGGCCACCTGCGGCACGTCGGCGCGGCCCTGCGGGCGGGCGCGCCCCGATTCCTGCTGCGCCAGCGCGTCGGAGGCGACCATCACCGCCAGTCCGCCGCCGAACAGCTTGATGAAAGTGCGGCGCTCCAGCGCGAACACGTAGCGCCGCGATTCGCTCAGCTCGTAGCGCTCGACCTCGAGTTCGTCGTCGATCATGCGCGCACCCGCTCGGCGGCGAGCCTCACCGCCTTGACGATCCGCGGATACTCCCCGCACCGGCAGACGTTGCGATCCATCAGACGCGCGATGTCCTGTTCGCTCGGGCGCGGATTCGTCTTCAGCAGACCGGCCGCCGCCATGATCATCCCGGACGTGCAGTAGCCGCATTGAAAGGCCTCCGTCTCGAGGAACGCCTGCTGGACGGGGTGAAGCGTGCCGCCCGATCCTCCCGCCGGCGCCAGCCCTTCGATGGTGGTGATCGCCTTGGCGCCGATCGACGCCACGCGCGTGACGCAGGAGCGTGCGGCAGCGCCGTCGAGCAGCACGGTGCACGCGCCGCACTGCCCTTCGCCGCAGCCGAATTTGCTCCCGGTGAGGCCGAAGTCGCCGCGCAGGAGGGCGAGCAGGTTGTCGCCGGGCTCGGCCTCCACCTCGCGGTCCGTTCCATTGATCCGGAGCCGGTAACGCATGCGTCGAATTCTAGCGCTATCATTCGGCGAACGGAGGAACGGATGAGGCACTGGTCCAAAGGGCTCTGGGCGGCGGCGCTGGCCGCGTCTCTCGCGTCGGCCGGGCTGGCGGCGCAGGACGATGCCCTGACGGCGAAGGCACGGGCGATCCACGAGCGGGTGATGACGCTCGACACCCACGCCGACATCAACGCGTCGAACTTCACCAGGGAGTGCAACTACACGCAGGACCTCGGCAACCAGGTCAACCTGCCGAAGATGATCAAGGGCGGCCTCGACGCCGCGTTCTTCATCGTCTACGTCGGACAGGGAGAGCTGACCCCCGAGGGCTACGCCAGCGCCTACCGCCAGGCGATCGAGAAGTTCGACGCGATCCACCGGCTGACCGAACAGATCGCGCCCGACAAGATCGGCCTGGCCTTGACCTCCGCGGATGCGCGGCGGATCTACCAGTCGGGACGGAAGGTCGCCTTCATCGGCGTCGAGAACGGCTATTCGCTGGGTGAGGACCTGGGGCGCATCAAGGAGTTCCACGATCGCGGCGCGCGCTATCTGTCGCTCGCCCACAACGGCCACAGTCAGTTGTCGGACTCGAACACCGGCGAGACGCAGGGCTGGAAGTGGAACGGCCTCTCTCCGCTGGGCCGGCAGGCGATCGCGGAGCTGAACCGCGTCGGCATCATGATCGACGTGTCGCATCCCTCGAAGGAGTCGATGATGCAGACGCTGGCGCTGACCAAAGCGCCGATCATCGCCTCGCACTCCTCGGTGCGCAAGCTCGCGAATCACAGCCGCAACCTCGACGACGAGCAGCTGCTGGCGCTGAAGAAGAACGGCGGCGTCATGCAGACCGTGGCGTTCAACAGCTACGTGAAGGTGGCGGCCGATTCACCGGAGCGCGCCGCCGCGCTGGCCGGACTGCGGAAGGAGTTCGCGCTCCCGGAGAACACGCCGCTCGGCGGCGGCGGCCGCGGAGCCGGGCGCGGCGCCGGAAGCGCGGCAAATCCGTGCGCCACGCCTCAGGGCGGGCGCGGTGCGGCAGCCGCCCCGGGCCGCGGCGGCGCCCTGGCGGCGTTGACCGACGAACAACGCGCGGCGCTGCAGGCCAGGCTCGCCGATATCAACGCGAAGTTCCCGCCCCCCGCGCGCGCCACGGTGAAGGACTTCGTCGACCACATCGATTACGCCGTGAAACTGATCGGCATCGACCACGTCGGCATCTCGTCGGACTTCGACGGCGGCGGCGGCGTGGACGGCTGGAACGGCGCGGACGAAACGTTCAACGTCACCGTGGAGCTCGTCCGCCGCGGCTACACCGAAGCGCAGATCGAGAAGCTGTGGAGCGGCAACCTGCTCCGCGTCCTCGACGAGGTGCAGCGGGTCGCAAAGCAGCCCCGGCGGTAGCGCCGGTTTGCCCGGGGCGGGGGAACGCCCGAGAGGCTTCATGCGCATCTTCATCAAGGACGTCACCCACGCCTGGCGCGCGCTGTTCAAGCGGCCGCTGCTGACGCTGACGGTCGCGGCGACCCTGGCCCTCGGACTCGGCGCCAATGCGGCGATCTTCAACCTGATCGATCGTCTCGTGCTGCGGCCGTTCCCGGCGATCGACCCCGACAACGTCGTGATGATCGCCGAGACCGGGCCGCGGCTGCAGTACCGGCGCGAGACGACCTCGCCGGCCAACTTCCTCGACTGGCGCCGCTCCGCCGACACCGTCACGCACATGACCGCGATGGTCTGGTGGGACGCCAACGTCGTCGAGCGGGACGACCCGGAGCGGCTGCAGGGGGCGCAGGTCTCCGCGGAGTTCTTCGACGCGCTGGGCGTCCGCCCCGCGCTCGGCCGCGGTTTCGTTCGTGACGACGAAACCTTCGGCCGCCATCACGTCGTCGTCCTCAGCGACGCGCTGTGGAAGCGCCGCTTCGACGGCGATCCCGCGGTCCTCGGCAGGAGCATGCTGATCGACGGCGATCCGCACCAGATCGTCGGCGTCGCGCCGCCGCGCTTCGGCTTTCCCGACGGCGCGGAAGTGTGGGCGCCGTTGGCCTTCGATCCGAAGGAGGCGCCAAGGCGCGACAGCCGCTACCTCACCGTGATCGGCCGGGTTCGACCGGGCATGACGTTCGAGGCGGTCGATACGCAGATGAAGGTGATCGCGGCGCGGCTCGCACGCGACTATCCCGAGGCGAACCGCGACCACGGGGTGCGCCTCTACACGCTGACGCAGGGGATGCTGGACGAAGGCTCGGGGCCGATGCTGTCGCTGTGGCAGGCATCCGCGTTCGTCGTGCTGCTGATCGCGTGCGCCAACATCGCCAACCTGATGCTCGCGCGCGCCGCGGAGCGGCGCCGGGAGATCGCGGTGCGGCTGGCGCTCGGCGCGAGCCGGACGCGAATCGTCCGCGAACTGCTGACCGAGAGCATGCTGCTCTCGCTGCTCGCCGTGCCGCCGGCGCTCGGGTTCGCCTGGATCTGCCTGTACCTGATGCGGATCGCGATGCCGGCGCGGATCCTGCGCTTCGTGCCGGGATTCGAAACGCTCGGCCCGGACCTGCGGCTGCTCGCCTTCACCCTGGGGCTCGCCCTGCTGACGGCGTGCATCTTCGGCATCCTGCCGGCGCTGCAGGCCGCGCACGCGCGAGTCTCGGACGCGCTGAAGGAAGGCGGACGCACCGCGACCGGCCGGCAACTGCTCCGCCGGGCGATCGTGATCGCCGAGCTGTCGATCGCGCTGCCGCTGCTCGTGGCCGCAGGCCTGGGCGTGCTCGGCACCAAGCGGCTGCTCTACGGTCCGCAGGGCTACGACCCGGACGGCCTGCTGACGATGAAACTGCTCCTGCCCGAGCGGACCTACCCCGACGACGGGGCGAAGCGGCGGTTCGTCGAGCGCGCGATCGACGCCGTCGCGGCGGTGCCCGGCGTGGAGGCGGTGACGGTCGCGAACGCGCTGCCGGCGAGCGGATCGAATTCCTCGGCCGCCATCGAGATCGACGGCCGTCCCGCGGAGGATCCCCGCAACCTGCCGACCGTCGACAACCGGCTCGTCAGCGGGCGCCACTTCGAGACGATGGCCATCCCGGTGACGCGCGGCCGCCCCTTCACCGACGCCGATCGCGATGGCGCCGCGCCGGTGGCCATCGTCAGCGAGTCGATGGCGGCGAAGTTCTGGCCGGGGGAGGATCCGATCGGACGGCGGCTGCGCGTCCGTTACGGTCCGCAGCGCGCGCGGACCGGCGCATGGCTGACCGTCGTCGGCGTCTCCGGCGACGTCATCCAGGACTGGTTCAACCGGCGGAACGTGCCGACGATCTACCGGCCGATCGCGCAGGTCCCGATCGACTATTTCGGCATTGCCGCGCGCACCGCCGGGGATCCGATGAGCGTGGCGGGCGCGGTCCGGCAGGCGCTGCTCCGCGTCGACCCGGCGCAGCCGGTGTTCGAGATGGCCGCGATGCGCCAGGTGCTGCACGAACGAACGATCGGACTCCAGTACCTGTCCGCGATCATGACCGTGTTCGGCACGCTGGCGCTGTTCCTCGCGGCGGTGGGCCTCTACGCGGTGATCGCCTACCTGGTGGCGCAGCGCCGGCACGAGATCGGCCTGCGCATCGCGCTGGGGGCGACGCCGCGCAACATCATCCGGCTCACCGTCGGGCAGGCGCTGCGGCTGACGGTCATCGGCGCGGCGATCGGGATCGGGCTGTCGCTGGCGCTGAGCCGCGTGCTGGAGTCGGCGCTGCTCGGCATTGCGTCCGGGGATGTGCGGGTGCTCGCCGGCTTCGCGGCGGTGCTGATCGGATCGGCGCTGCTCGCCGGTTACCTGCCGGCGCGACGGGCCGCTACGATCGATCCGATGGTTGCGTTGAAGGCCGAGTAGCGAGGGGCGAGGTTCGAGGTTCGAGCGGCGAGGGGCGAGGGGCGGGTCAGCGGGGCTCGGAGGCGAGGCCGCGGATCAGCCGCAACAGCATCTCGATCGCGACGGCGTTGTGGCCGCCCTGCGGGATGATGATGTCGGCGTAGCGCTTGCTCGGCTCGACGAACTCCAGGTGCATCGGCTTGACTGTCCCGAGATACTGGTCGATCACCGATTGCACGGTTCGCCCGCGTTCGGCCAGGTCGCGCTGCAGGCGGCGGATGAAGCGGATGTCGTCGTCGGTATCGACGAAGACCTTCACGTCCATCACCTTTCTGAGCGCCGGGTCCGTGTAGATCAGGATGCCTTCCACGATCAGCGCGCGGCCGGGGGCGATGGTCTCCGTCTGCTCGACGCGCGCGTGCCGGGCGAAGTCGTAGACCGGCACCTCGACCGGCCGTCCGGCGCGCAGGTCGTGAACGTGGCGGACCATCAGGTCCGTCTCCAGCGAATCCGGGTGGTCGTAGTTCAGCGACGCCCGCTCCTCGAGCCGGAGATCGTTACGGTCGCGGTAATAGCGATCGTGCTCGAGGACCGGCACCCGAGAGTCCCCCAGCGCCTCGAGGATGCGACGAACGACGGTCGTCTTCCCCGAACCGGATCCTCCAGCGACGCCGATAATCAGCGGAGCCACGCTCCGATTCTACCGAACCTCGACCCTCGACCCTCGACCCTCGACCCTCGACCCTCGATCCTCGAACCTCGATCCTCGAACCTCGCCCCCCGCCTACTTCACCGGCCTCACATCATTGAGCATCACCGGCTGCGACGAGAAATTCTCGAGCACGATCGTCCCGTCCGGATCCTGGGTGATCTGAGTGGCGATCGACGCCTTGCCGACGCCGCGGCCCGCCTTGTCCAGCTGCAGCTGGATCAGCGTGAACGGATAGTCGATCGTCCGCGGACGGTTCATGGCCTCCCAGGCGCCGATGTAGCGATCGGTCATCAGGAAGATCTCGCGTCCGCCGTCCGCGCCGGGACGCTGCCGCGCGAAGTGAATGTCGTAGTTGAGCGACCCGGGCGTGCGGATTCCGCCGACCACCGGCAGCTTCTGCAGCGCGGCGAGCAGCCCGTCCTGTCCCTTCTCGCGAAAGACCTGCAGCAGCTGGTCGCGCTCGGCGTCGGTCGACCAGCGGTTGATCTGGATGTCGACCACCGAGGCATTCGCGCGAGGCGCGGTGTTGCTGATGTCGACGGCGAACGCGGTGAACTTTTCTGGTTTCGCCATATTCGACTGGGCCGACGGCGACGCGGCGGCGACGAGGAGCGCTGCGGCTGAGACCGCGGCGATGAGAGCTGAACGCATAACGGAACCTCCAGAGACATCGGGGGCTCTTGCATTTCCCGGACCAGCGGAAGGCCTGCGTATAATCGGCCTCCGGGATGCTCCGCTCGCGCCGCTCCGCGGCATTCGTCCTCTGTCTGCTACTCGCCGTGGCGCACACCTGGCCGATGGCGCTGGCGCCCGGCCGGCATTCCCTGAACCACAATGCCGACGCGGAGCTGAACGCCTGGATCATGGCGTGGGTCGCGCACCAGCTGCCGCGCGATCCCGCGAACCTCTTCGAAGCGAACATCTTCTATCCGGCGCACGACGCGCTCGCCTTTTCCGAGCCGTTGATCGCGCCGGCGCTGATGGGAGCGCCGCTGGCGTGGACGGGCGCGTCGCCGGTCCTGGTCCACAACCTCATCCTGATCCTCGGCTTCGCCCTCACCGCCTTCGCCGCCTGCGTGACCGTCGAGGCATGGACCGGCAGCATGGCGGCGGGCCTGCTCGCCGGATCGGCGTTCGCGTTCAACACGCACACGCTCACGCGGCTGGCGCACATCCAGGGCATTCACATCTACGGTCTGCCGCTGGCGCTGCTGGCGATGGATCGCGCGATCGCGGGCGGTTCATACCGCGCTGCGCTGGGGCTGGCCGCGGCGATGACGCTGATGGCCTACACCTCGGGCTACCTGGTGGTCTTCGCCTGCGTGGCGCTCGGCGTTGCGCTCTCGGTTCGCGCCGCCGAATGGCTGCCGCGGGCGCGGGCGGTCCTGCCCGCCCTCGCCGCCGGAGCGGTCGTCACCGCGATTGCCGTCCTCCCGATCTACCTGCCCTATCGCCGCGCCGCCCGCGAGCAGCACATGGTGCGCTCGCTCGATCTCATTCACGAATATTCCGCCACGCCGCTCGGCTACCTCGCCAGCGCGGGGCGCATCCACTTCTCCACCTGGAGCCAGCGCTTCTTCCAGAACGACGTCGACAGCTTCTTCCCCGGCGTGACGCTCGTCGTGCTGGCGATCATCGGGGTGATTGCGGCGTTCACGCGCCCGCCTTCGCCGCGTCGGGGCCTCGGCGCGGCGCTTCGCGCCCGCATCCTGATGCTGATGGCGATCGGCGCGGCCGGCGTGGTGCTCTCGCTCGGCACCGCCACGCCGCTCTACGGCTGGCTGTTCCACGTCTTCCCGCCGATGCAGGGCCTGCGGGCCGCGGCACGATTCGGCAACCTCTTCCTGCTCGCGATGGCGATGCTTGGCGGGATCGGGCTCGCGTTGTGGAAACCACGGACGTGGATCGCGGTGGTCGCGGTCCTCCTGGTCAACGCCGAGGCGATGCGGGCGCCGTTCACCTACACGCCGTTCAAGGGCATCCCCGGCATCTACAAGCTGCTCGCCGACGAACCCGGACGCGTGGTCCTCGCCGAACAGCCGTTCTTCCCGCGCTGGGCGATCTTCCAGAACTCCCACTACGTGCTCGCATCGACGGCGCACTGGCGGCCGCTGATGAACGGGTACAGCGGCTACACGCCGGACACCTACCAGCAGTACGCGGACGCGTTCTGGTACTTTCCGCAGGACTGGGCGATCGACGCGATGAAGAAGGCGGGGGTGACGCACGTGGTCGTCCACCTCGAGGCGTTCCACCGCGATCACATGGCAGTGCTGCCGGTGCTCGAGAAGCGCCCGGATTTCGAGCTGATGGCGATCCACCCCGGCGGCATCCGGCTCTATCGACTGCGATAGAGTGGCGGCTGATGATTCCCGTCAGCATCCGCCGTCTCGATCCGTCCGTTCCGCTTCCCGGATACCAGTCGCCCGGCGCCGCCGGCTTCGACCTCGCGGCAAGCCGCGACGTCGACGTCCCGCCGAATGCCATCGCGCTGATTCCCACCGGCCTCGTGATCCGCGCCCCGGCCGGGCACTTCCTCGGCATCTTCGCGCGCAGCAGCACGCCGCTGAAGCGCGGCCTCCTCGTCGCCAACGGCGTCGGCGTCGTCGACGAGGATTATTGCGGGCCGGCCGACGAAGTGAAGATCCAGGTGCTGAACTTCACGCGCGAAACGGTGCGGGTGAGCAAAGGGGATCGCATCGCCCAGGGGCTGTTCATCCCGGTGATGCGCGCGCAGTGGAACGAGAGCGAGTCGGACCTGCGCGAGGGATCGCGCGGCGGATTCGGCGCGACCGGCGGATAGCGGCTCTACTTCGCCGCGGCGCCGGCGCCTTCCAGCACCGGCTGCTTCGCGGTCCTGCGGCGCGTCAGCCACTCCTGGATCTTCTCCATGTAGATGTAGAAGACCGGCGTGATGTAGAGCGTCAGGGTCTGCGAGACGAGCAGGCCGCCGACCACGGCGAGGCCCAGCGGACGGCGCGATTCGCCGCCGGCCCCCCAGCCGAGCGCGATCGGCAGCGTGCCGAGCAGCGCCGCCATCGTCGTCATCATGATCGGGCGGAAGCGCACCAGGCAGGCTTCGTAGATCGCGTCCGCCGCGGAGATCTCCTTCTCCTTGCGCGACTCGATCGCGAAGTCGATCATCATGATGCCGTTCTTCTTGACCAGACCGACCAGCATGATGACGCCGACGAAGGCGTAGATGTCGAGGTCCGCCTTGAACAGCAGCAGCGTCAGCAGCGCGCCGAAGCCGGCCGCCGGCAGACCCGAGAGAATCGTGAGCGGATGGATGAAGCTCTCGTACAGGATCCCCAGCACGACGTAGATGACGAAGATCGCCAGCGCGAGAATCCAGCCGAGGCCGCGCATCGATTCCTCGAACGCCTGCGCGGTGCCCTGCGGCGTCGCGGTGACGCTGGCCGGCAGCGTCTCGCGCGCCATCTGCTGCACGCGCCCCAGCGCGTCGCCGAGCGCGACGCCCGGCTGCAGGTTGAACGACAGCGTGACCGACGGCAACTGGCCGATGTGGTTGATCGATTGCGGACCGACGGTCTGGCGCGTGGTGACGACCGCCGACAGCGGAATCAACCGCCCGCCGGCGCCCTGGACGTAGAGCATCGAGAGCGCCGCCGGATCCTGCTGGAACTCGGGGGACACCTGCATCAATACCTGATACTCGTCGTCGGGCGCGTAGATCTGTGAAATCTGCCGCGAGCTGTACGCCGACGACAGCGCCGATTGCACCTGATCGACCGTCAGCCCGAGCGCCGCGATCTGCTCGCGATCGAGATCGACGCTCAACTGGGGCGTGCGCAGCTGCAGGTCCGAGGTGACGTCCTGCAGGCCGGCGATCTCGCGCAGGTTCGCCTCGAACTCCGGCGCCACGCGATACAGCTCCTCGGTGTCGGGATTCTGCAGCGCGATTTGATACGCGCCGCCGCCGCCGCGTCCTCCCCCCGGACCGCCGCCGATACGGATCGCCGGCGGATTGGTGAGCGTGACGCGGACGCCGGGGACGCGGTTCAGCTTCGGACGCAGCTCCTCGATGATCTGGTCCGCCGTCCTGTCGCGCTCCTGCCGCGGCTTGAGGTCGACGTTCATGCGGCCGCCGCCCGAGTCGGCGGTGAACGCCGCCACATTCGGGTCGCTCTTCAGGATGTCCATCAGCTGGCCCATGCGGACCACCGTGGACTCGTAGCCGACGCCCTGGGCGAACTCGACGCTGCCGTTGATCTGGCCGGTGTCGACGCTGGGGATGAAGCCCTTCGGCACGACGTCGAACAGGTAGACGGTGCCGAGCACCAGCAGGCCCGAGACGAACATCGTCGCGCTCCTGAAGCGGATGGTCTGCCGCAACGACCAGGCGTAGCTCCTCAGCGACGCGTCGAAGATCCGCTCGATCGCGTTGTACATCCGCCCGTGATGCCCGGCGTGGAGCGGCTTCAGGAAGCGGCTGCACAGCATCGGCGTCAGCGTCAGCGAGACCAGGCCGGAGATCAGAATCGCGACGCCGATGGTGACCGCGAATTCCTCCATCAGCCGGCCGACGATGCCGCCCATGAAGAGGATCGGAATGAACACGGCGGCGAGCGACACCGTCATCGACACGATCGTGAAGGCGATCTCCTTCGACCCGTCGAGCGCCGCCTGCATCCGGGTCTTCCCCATCTCCATGTGCCGGACGATGTTCTCCAGCATGACGATGGCGTCGTCGACGACGAACCCGACCGACAGCGTCAGCGCCATCAGCGTCAGGTTGTTGAGGCTGTAGTCGAGCGACCACATGACCGCGAAGGTGCCGATGATCGAGAACGGCAGCGCGAGGCTGGGGATGATCGTCGCCGACACATTCCGCAGGAACAGGAAGATGACCAGGACGACGAGAAACACGGTGAGCCCGAGCGTGAGCTTCACGTCGTGGACCGACTCGCGGATCGAGAGCGAGCGGTCGCTGCGGATGAAGAGCTGAACCGATCCGGGCAGCTGCGCCTGCAGCTCGGGCAGCAGTGCCTTGACACGGTCGACGACTTCGACCGTGTTGGTGCCGGGCTGACGCTGGATTCCGAGGTAGAGCGCCGGCTTGCCGTTGTACCAGCTCGCGTTCCGCGGGTTCTCGACCCCGTCGTAGACGCGCGCCACTTCCTCGAGCCGCACCGGGTTGCCGTTGCGGTAGGCGACGACGATCGGCCGGTACTGGTCCGCCGACAGCAGCTGCCCGGTCGACTGCACGACGTAGTTGCGGTTGGGGCCGTAGAGGGTGCCGGTCGGCCGGTTGACGTTCGAGCCGTTCACCGCGCGCGACACCTCGTCGATGCCGATCTGCCGCGCCGCCAGCTGCGTCGGATCGAGATCGATCCGCACCGCGTACTTCTGGGCGCCGAAGACGTTGACCTGCGCCACGCCGCTCACCATCGACAGCCGCTGCGCCAGGACCGTTTCGGCGTAGCGGTTGACCTGCGCCAGTGGCAGCGTCTCCGACGCCAGCGTCAGGAACAGCACCGGAAAGTCGGTCGGGTTGCTCTTGTTGTACGACGGCGGCGACGGCATGCCTTCCGGCAGGTTGCGCGACGATCTCGAGATCGCCGTCTGCACGTCCTGCGCGGCGGCGTCGATGTCGCGGTCCAGATCGAACGTCAGCGAGATGTTGGTGTTGCCCTGGCTGCTCCGCGAGCTGATGGCGGTAATGCCGGAAATGGTCGCGAACTGTTTCTCGAGCGGGGTCGCGATCGACGAGGCCATCGTGCTCGGGTTGGCGCCCGGCAGGTTCGCGTTCACGTTGATGACGGGAAAGTCGACGGTCGGAAGGTCCGCGACCGGCAGCCGCACGTAGCCCATCACGCCGAAAATGAGAATCGTCAGGACGAGCAGCGTAGTCGCGACGGGCCGCTTGATGAAGGCTTCGGCGATGTTCATTGTGAGTCCCCGCCCCGTCTCTGTCCCGGGCCCTGCCCGCGGCGGCCGCCGCGCGCGCGATCCGGAACCCCCTCCTCGGGATTCGGGCCGCCGCCGCGCTGCGCGATCGAGACCTGCGCTCCGGGCGTCAGCCGCAACTGGCCGTCCGTGACGACTTCCTCGCCGGCGGCAAGGCCGCGGGCGATGATCATCTCCTCGCCGAACTGGCGGGCGACCGCGACCGGCCGCACTTCCGCGGTCCGATCCGGCTTGATGACGTAGACGAACTGCCCCGATGCGGACGGCTGGACCGCCGCGGCGGGAACGACGATGACGTTGTCTTCGGCGGTGAGGCTGAGCGTGACCTGCACGAACAGGCCCGGCCACAACCCCTGGTCGCGGTTGTCGAACGTCGCCTTCATCTTGATCGTCCCCGTCGCGGCGTCGACCGTGTTGTCGATGAAGGTGACGCGGCCCTGCTCCACCAGACCGGGCTTGACCGGCATGGTGGCGCCCTGGCCCGGCGCGACCTCCTGGCCGAACGGCGCCGGCGTCGGCGGCGGCGGCGCCTGGGCGCCGGGCGCGAGCGGCGCCTGGCCCCGCGCTTCGACCGCGAGCGGCTTCTGCGCCTGGAAACGGCGGATCTCGCCGAGATAGCGGCCGGGCACCGAGAACGACACGTAGATCGGCGATACCTGGTTGATCACGACGAGCGGGGTCGTGTCGTTGGCGCGGACGAGATCACCGACGTGAATGCCGAGCGCGCCGGTGCGACCGGACATCGGCGCGGCGATCCGCGTGTAGTTCAGGTTCAGTTTGGCGTTGTCGACGGCGGCGCGATCCGCTTCGAGCGTCGCCTGCAGGGCGGCGGCGCTCGCCGTCTGTGTTTCGTACTGGTCGCGCGGAATCAATCCGCGCTTGAACAGATCCTCGTAGCGCTCCTTCTGCTGCGCCGCATTCCTCGCCGTCGCGCTGTCCCGCGCGAGCACCGCTTCGGCCTGCTGCAGCGCGGTCTCGAACGGCCGGGGATCGATGGTGAAGAGGAGCTGCCCTTTCCTGACGTCCTGCCCCTCGGAGAAGTGCACCGCGCTGAGCTGCCCGGTGACCTGCGCCCGCACCTGGACGGTTGTCACCGGCTCCACGGTGCCCACCGCCGGAATGTTGACGGGAACCGATTTCGCCTGCGCCTTTACGGTGACGACGGGCACCGGCCCGCCCCCGCCCCTCCGGCCCCCGGCGCGGCCGCCCGCCGGCGGCGCTCCACCCCCCGGCGCCTGGGCCGCCGCGGGGCTGCCTCCGGTGTCGGCCTTCTCGCCCGAACAGGCCAGGAAGGAGAGACAAAGTAGCGAAAAGACGAGAGTTTTCGGCAATTGGCGTGGCATTCGATCTGACAGAGAAATGGTTGTGTACCTGAACGACTGTACCGCGAAAAACGTTTACCGGAAGGAACTTCCGGCCGCGCCAGCCCGTCAGAACGCGCCATATGCGTCAGGTGCGGCAAGACTTGCGGTTCGGGGGCCGGACACTCGCCAACACCCCCGGCTTCATCTACGCCGGTCAACTGCTCGTCGGCGTCGATCTCACTCTGGTGCAGTACGACCTGTCCTCTTAATCGAAGCTTCGAAGGAGGCGAAGGAGGCGAAGGAGCTCGAAGGAACGGCGGCTTCGTCGTCGAAGGTTCGAAGGTCGAAGGGCGAAGAATCGAAGGGCGAAGCGTCGAAGGGGAACGGTCGACGGGCGAAGGGGGCGAAGGAGCTTTCTGCGATCTGGACGCTGTCGCGGTATCGCAGTAATTTGAATTCCCTGTAGCCGTCTTGCGAAAACAGGCGCAATTCCGCAGGCATCTGATCTTGCATCGTCGATCGGCATGCTGATCGATGATGGAACCGGCGGGTTATCGGAAAAGGTCATCGGCGTGGGAATCGGGGTGCACCGGAAATTCGGTTGCGGTCTCCTCGAGAACGCCTATCACCTGCCGATGTTGTGGGCGCTCGAGAAGGAAGGGCTCAAGGTTGATTTCGAACGGCCGCTGAACGTCGAGTACGAAGGCAAGGTCGTTCCCCGCGCCTACATCATCGACCTGGTCGTGGAGGACAAACTGCTGATCGAGATCAAGTCGGTCGCGAGCCTGGAGCCGATTCATTTCGCTCAGGTAAGAACCTACCTGAGTCTCTCCGGAATCATGGTTGGGCTACTGATGAACTTCAACGCCGCCGTCCTCCGACACGGAATCAAGCGCATCTTCCATCCCGATTTCCCGAGGAAGTAACCCGAACCTTCGACTCCTTCGCCCTTCGACCTTCGATTCCTTCGAACGCCGGCGGGAGGCTCCTTCGGCTCCTTCGCCGTCCTTCGACTCCTTCGATTAAGCGGGACAGCAGTAGAATGCAGCCCCAATGCGCTGGCTTTCCATCATGGTGGCAGTCGGCATGTTCGCCGTGTTTCAGCAACCAGACAGGCCGCGCGCCCGTGACCTCGGCATCGCCCCCGGCTCCCTCTCGCCGGGGCCGCTCAACGCGATCACCGACGTCGAGGGCGTCCGCGTCGGCCACGTCACGATCGTTCAGGGTGAATCGGTCCGCACCGGCGTCACCGCGATCCTGCCGCACGGCGGCAACCTCTTTCAGGACAAGGTCGCCGGCGCGGTGTTCGTCGGCAACGCGTTCGGCAAGCTCGCCGGGTCGACGCAGGTGCAGGAGCTGGGCACCATCGAATCGCCGATCGTGCTCACCAACACGCTGTCGGTCGGAACCGCCGTCGATGCCGTCGTGCGCTGGACGACGAGCCAGTCCGGCAACGAGAACGTGCGATCGGTCAACGCGCTGGTCGGCGAAACCAACGACGGCGGCCTGAACGACATTCGCGGCCAGCACGTGACCCGCGAGCACGTCACGGCGGCGGTCGCGAATGCGAAGGGGGGCGCCGTCGACGAGGGGGCCGTGGGCGCCGGCGCCGGCACGATTGCGTTCGGCTGGAAGGGCGGCATCGGCACGTCGTCGCGCGTGGTGCCGCAGGGGAGCGGCGCCGGCGGAAGCTGGACCGTCGGCGTGCTGGTGCAGAGCAACTACGGCGGCAAGCTGGTCATCGATGGGGTGCCGGTGTGGAAGGAACTCACGCCGCGCGCGGAACGGCCGGGCCGATCGCCCGATCACCCGATCGCCCGATCGCCCGATGCCGACGGCTCGTGCATGATCGTCGTCGCCACGGATGCGCCGCTCGACGCGCGGAACCTGCAGCGGCTGGCGGCGCGCGCGATTTTCGCGATGGCGCGGACCGGTTCCACCTACTCGAATGGCAGCGGCGACTTCGCCATCGCGTTCTCGACCCACCCGTCGCAGCGCGTCGCCGGCGGGACGGCGCCGCAGAGCCGGACCGTCCTGCCAACCGATGCGGTGTCGGGGCTGTTCGAGGCAGTTCTCGACGCGACGGAAGAGGCGCTCGACAACTCGCTGCTGAAGGCCACCGACGTCACCGGCGGAGGCCGCACCGTTCGCGCCATTCCCATCGACGCACTGCGCGCGCTGCTGAAGAAATACGGCCGCGGCGCACCCTGACCCGGCGCGCCCTGGCGTAAAATGACCGCGCTTCGTCGCTTCCGGGCTTGTCTTCAGGAGGTTCTCATGCGTCTGCGGCTGCATGGCCGGACGGCTCTCACGCTTGCGGGCGCGCTGCTCGCGCTGCAATGGTCGCTCACCGCACAACCCCTCGACCGGCTCGGCGCTGCGCCGAGCGTCGAGGGGCAGCCGCCGGCCTCGGCCAAGCGTCCCCTCACCTACGACGTGGTGGATTCCTGGAAATCGATCCAGGGCACGCGGCTGTCGGACGACGGGCAGTGGCTCGCGTATGCGACCACCGCGCCTGGCGACGACGGCGAGCTGATCGTGCGGAACCTCCGCAGCGGCCAGGAGTTCCGGCACGCGCGCGGCACGTCGCCGGCGTTCACGCCGGATGCGAAATTCGTGGTCTTCACGATCGCGCAGCCGCGCGCCGACGAGGAGCGCGAGGCCGCGGCGGCCGCCGCGGAGACGCCTGGCGGTGAAGGCCAGAGCGGACGCGCCTCTTCTCCAGGCGCAGGGCAGGCGGGGCGGGGCAACGGGCGCGCCCGCGAGCCGCGCACCGGGATGGGCATCCTCACGCTGGCGGACGGACAGGTCAAGACGTTCGAGAAGGTCGGCAGCTTCAGCCTGCCCGAGAAATCGTCGACGTGGGTGGCGTATCACAAAGGGCTCGGTGGTAACGGCGGCGGCGGACGCGGCGCCGGACGCGGCGGCGCGGCGGGACGCGGAGGTGCGGGAGGCGCGCCGGGTGCGCGGGGCGCGGGAGCTGCGCAGGGCGCGGCGGGCGCGCCAGGCGCGAAGCGGAAAGATCCGGGCGCCGATCTGATCATCCGTAGTCTGACCACCGGCGACGAAGTGACGATCGCCGAGGTGAGCGAGTACGAGTGGAACCGCAACGGCGACTGGATCGCGTATGCGGTGTCGTCCAGCGACGCGGCGAAGGACGGCGCGTTCGCGCGCCGCACCGCCGATGGCACGCTGCGCACGCTGCTCACCGGGCGCGGTCACTACAAGAGCCTCGTCTTCGACGAAGCCGGGACGCAGCTCGCGTTCCTCAGCGATCAGGCCGACTACGCGCAGAAGGTCTCGCCGTATCGCCTCTACTACTGGAAGGTTCCGGCGTCGGCGGGCGCCGGGCAGGGAGCCGGCGCCTCCGCCGCGGAACTCGTGTCCGCGTCCACCGCGGGCATGTTGAAAGGGATGGTCGTCAGCGAGTTCGCCGCGCCGCGGTTCTCGAAGGACGGGGCGCGGCTGTATCTCGGCACCGGCGATCCGCCGCCGGCACCGCGCGATCCGAACGAGAAGACGCCGGAGCCGGTGAAGGTCGACATCTGGAGCCACAAGGATCCGTGGACCCAGCCGATGCAGCGCATCCGGGAACAGCAGGAGCGCGAGCGCGCCTATCGCGCGGTCGTCCATCTCGCCGACAAGCGATTCGTCCAGCTTGCCACCAACGAGCTGCCGAACGTCAGCGTCGGCGACGATCCGGCGCAGCTCCTCGGCACGTCGGACCTGCCGTACCGGCAGGAGATGTCGTGGGATCAGTCCTACAGCGACATCTACCTGCTCGACGTGAAGACCGGCCGGCCGAAGAAGGTGCTGGAGCACTGGGGCAACGCCGCGACGCTGTCGCCGGCGGGCAAGTACGTGCTGCACTTCGACGAGAAGACCGGCCACTGGCTGACCTACCGCGCCGCCGACGGCGCGCGCGTCAACCTCACCGAGAAGATCCAGGCCAGGTTCCAGCAGGAGAACAACACCCCCGACCTGCCCGGCGCCTATGGCACCGGCGGCTGGACGGCGGACGACAAGTCGGTCCTTCTCTACGACAAGTACGACATCTGGGAAGTGAAGCCGGACGGGTCCGGCGCGCGGCTGGTCACCGGCGGCGAAGGACGCAGGCAGGAGCTGGTCTTCCGCTATCGCCCGCTCGACCCCGAGGAGCAGGCGGTGCCGGCGAACAAGCCGCTGCTGCTGTCCACGGTCAACGAGCGTACCCGCGCCTCCGGCTATTACCGCATCAGCAGCCTGACGACGACCGCGGCGCCGGAGAAAGTCGTGATGCTCGACAAGTCGTTCGGCCCGCTGGCCAAGGCCGCCAAGGCCGACACCGTCGCCTTCACGCTGTCGCGCACCGAGGAGTTCCCCGATCTGTGGGTCAGCGACACCACGTTCAAGGACATGAAGAAGGTGTCGGACGTCAACCCGCAGCAGGCGAACTACATCATGGGGCGCTCGGAGCTGATCGAGTACGTCAACGCCGACGGCAAGCAGCTGCGCGCGATCCTGACCAGGCCGGAGAACTTCGATCCGGCGAAGAAGTACCCGCTGATGGTCTACATCTACGAAGAGCTGACCCAGGGGCTGCACAGCTACTCCGCGCCGAACGTCGGCACCAGCATCAACATTCCGCGCTACGTCAGCAACGGCTACGTCGTCCTGCGGCCCGACATCGTCTACGAGACCGGGTATCCGGGGCAGAGCGCCGAGAAGTGCGTCATTCCGGCGGTCAACACCGTGCTGGCGATGGGGTTCATCGATCCGAAGCGCGTCGGCATTCAGGGGCACTCGTGGGGCGGCTACCAGATCACCTATCTGGTGACGAAGACGAACCTGTTCGCCGCGGTGGAAGCGGGCGCATCGGTCTCCAACATGATCAGCGCCTACGGCGGCATCCGCTGGGGCACCGGGATGTCGCGCGCGTTCCAGTACGAGAAGACGCAGTCGCGCATCGGCGCGCCGCCGTGGGATGCGCCGCTGCAGTTCATCGAGAACTCTCCCATCTTCTGGGTCAAGAAAGTGCAGACGCCGTACCTCACGATTCACAACGACGAAGACGACGCGGTGCCGTGGGAGCAGGGGATCGAGTGGATCAGCGCGATGCGGCGGCTCGGAAAGGAGGCCTACATGTTCACCTTCAACGGTGAGCGGCACGGCCTCCGCGACCGCAGCAACATGAAGTACTGGACCGTGCACATGGACGAGTTCTTCGATCACTACCTGCTCGGCAAGCCGCGTCCCGACTGGATGGATCGCGGCGTGCCGTATCAGGAGCGCGGCAGGCGCGACGTCGCGCCGCTCTTCAAGAAGAAGCCGGCCTCCACGTCGACTTCGCAGCCGCAGGGCGGGATGCGGTGAGCCGGCGGGATGACGTCCGCCGGCCGCGCGGAGGCGGTCGGGCGCTGCGAATCGCCCGCTCGCTGATCGCCGGCGCGGTCGTCGCCCTGCTGCCCGCGAACGCCGCGGCGCAGGCGGCGGGCACCGCGAAGCTCGACTTCCGTGCGCTCGGCGAGGACGGCGTCCCGGTCGTTGACCTCAAGCCCGACGAGATCTCGCTGAAGGTGAACGGCAAGGCGCGGACCGTGCAGTCGCTGAGCCTGTTTCGGGCGAGCGGCGAGACCAGGGGCGGCGGCGCGCTGCCGCCGGCCTATGCCACCAACGCCGTCGGCGTGAACGGCCGCACCATCCACATCCTCATCGACGACGATTCGATCTCCCCCGGGCGCGAAGCGCAGGTGCGCGAGGCGGTGCGGCTGATCGCGTCGGAGATGGGGCCGGCGGATCGCATCGGCGTCCTCACGCCGCAGGGACAGCTGAACATGCGTCCCGGCGCGGATCCGATGAAGGTGCGGCTCGCGGTCGACGCCTTGACCGGCCGCGCGCCCACCGGCGAGACCGAGAGCGACGCCCAGTGCCGGACGACGCGCGTGCTCGCGGCGCTCGGATCGATGCTCGCGATCACCGGCGGCACGCCGACGACCATCGTGATCTTCTCGGGCGGCATGAGCCCGCCGAAGGTGAAGCAGATCGCCATCGGATCGCTGAACAGCGCGGCGGCGACCAACGACGTCTGCCCGATCCTGCCTGACGACTTCCAGAACATCGGCAATCTCGCCGGATCCGCCCGCGCCGATCTCTACTTGTTCCACATCACCGAAGGGATGGTGAATCGTTCGTCGACGCAGGACGCCGGATTCGAGAGCCTCGCCGGCGTCACCGGCGCCGAGTTCACGCGCCTCACCGGCAGCGTGCAGCCGTCGATCGCGCGGCTGCTTCGGGAGACGAGCGCCTACTATGTCGCCGGGTTCGAGCCGGACGCGTCCGACCGCAGCGGTCAGCCGATGCGCGTCGAGATGCGCGCCACCCGCGACAAGGTGAGGCTGCGGGCGCGGCCCTCGATCCAGATCCCCAAGGGCGCGTCGAAGGCCCCGGCGCCGAAAGACATGCTGCGCTCCGGCGCGTCGCACTACGACCTGCCGCTGCGCGCCGCCGCCTACGCCTCGCGCAATCCGGCGGGCGACGACGTCATGGTGGTGGCGCTGTTCGAAGCCATCGAGGCGGACGCCGGCCTCGCCGCGGCGAGCGTCGGACTCTTCGACGAGAAGGGGACCCTGAAGAAACAGTGGTCGGCGGAGAAGAACGACCTCGCCAAGCGCCCGGTGCTCGCGGCGCTCACGGCTCCGGCCGGCACCTATCGGATGCGGGTCGCCGCCGTCGACGGCGCCGGCCGGGGCGGCACCGCCGACTACGAACTGAAGGCGGAGGTCCCCCGCGCCGATCCGCTGAAACTGAGTGCGCTCGTGCTCGGGACGCAGCAGCAGGGCGGCGGGTTCGCACCGCGCCTCGATTTCGCCAGCGAAGCCATCGCCATCGGCATGATCGAGATCTACGGCGTGCCGAAGGGCGGCAGCGTCACGGTCGATCTCGACGTCGCGCAGACCGCGGAGGGCAACGCGCTCGCCGTCGCCCAGACCACCGTCAGCCCGGGGCGCGCCGAAGACATGCGGATCGCGTTCGGCGGCTTCGCCATCGCCACACTGCCGCCCGGAGACTACCTGATGCGCGCGGTAGTCAGCCTGGACGGCAAGCCGGTCGGCAAGGTCGTCCGGACGCTGCGAAAGTAAGGCCCGCGGCCGTCAGCGGCAGCGATCGATATGGGCGCACAGATCGCGGGTGACGCGATCGGGCAGCTGCAGGCCGTCGATGGTCGCGAACGTCGGGCGCCCGCGGTAGTACTCGATCAATGGTCCTGCCAGTGACGCGTACGTGGCCAGCCGGCGGCGTACGGTCTCCGGATGGTCGTCCGGACGGCGGCTGAGATTCCCGCCGCAGTACGGACACGCTTCGCGGTCCGGATCGGCGTCGGGCGACACCGATTGCGTCAACGCGCACGCGTCGCAGACGCGCCGCGACGCCAGGCGCCGTACGATCTCCTCGTCGTCGGCGACCAGGTGCGCGACGATCAGGGCGGCCGGATCGACCATCGTGTCGAGGACGGCGGCCTGGGCCACCGTGCGGGGATAGCCGTCGAGAATGCAGCCGCCGCGCGCATCCGGCGCGGCGAGCCGCTCGCGGACGATGCCGGTGATCAGGTCGTCGCCGACCAGTTGCCCGGCGGCCATGACGGTGGCGACTGCGCGGCCGATGGGCGTCCCGGCCTTCACCGCCGCGCGCAGCGCGTCGCCGGTCGAAACGTGCGGCAGAGCGTATCGTTCAGCGACGCGGACCGCCTGCGTCCCCTTCCCGGAGCCCGGCGGCCCCATCAGCATCACGATCACCGAACAAGAGTTTACTTCGGGAGCGGATGCGGCGACGGCGTCCCCTCGGTGAGCCCCAGCGCCCAGCGGATCGCTTCGAAATACATCTGCTGCACGTTGCGGATGTCCCAGGTCTCCGCCGCGTGCGCGAACGACCCGTAGAACACGCGCCCCTTGCCGTACATCTTCGCCCACGCGAGCGGATAGTCTCCGTTCAGGCGCAGATTGGGATTCGGCGGCACGTTCGAGAGGTCGAGCCGCAGCAGCACGTCGACCTTCTCGCGCGAGAGATTCTTCGGCTGGTAGAACTCGTCCGAGAACGGAAACGTCGCCGGGAAGTGCCTCGTCGCCGGAAAGGCCGGACCTTCGTTGACGATGGTGCCGGGGCCGACGATGGGGTGCTGATCGAACTGGCCGCCGAGCATCTCGCCGAACTCGGGCCAGGACTCGAGGGCCGTCAGCCCGACGTGGGCGGCGACGAATCCCTTCCCGCCGCGAACGAACTCCAGCAGCTCCGCCTTCTGCGGCTCCTCCAGCGGCACTTCGCGGTGCCCCATGAAGAAGATGGCGTCGACGTTCCCGAGGTTGGGCCCGCCGCTCGCCGGCGATCCATCGGTCTTCTTCGGAGCCCTGGAGATGATGGCGGAGTCGGTCCGGATGAAGGTGTCCCACTGGCCCGACTCGTAGCCCAAACGCTCGATCACCGACAAGGCATGGCCGATCGACTCGTGCTGCGCCTGGCCGTTGCGGGTGTCGGCCCATGCGAGCAGACGCTTGCGCTGCGGCCCCACCGGCCCGCGTCCGCGCCCTTGTCCGCGCCCCTGCCCCGCCGCGGTTTGCTGTTGATTCGCGGGAGGCGGCGTCGGCGGCGCCTGCGCCTGTGCGAACGACAGGGCGCCGGCCATGAGTCCTACCAGGATTCGGGTCATGAGATTAGCGTAGCGGCAAACGGAGGTTACGGAGGGAACGGTTTTTACAAAACGGAGCAACGGAGGCAACGGAGGAGAACGGAGGCTGGTAGTTTTTGCCAAAAAACCAATTCGCCTCCGTTCACCTCCGTTGCCTCCGTTGCTCCGTTCTGTAAAAAACCGTTCCCTCCGTCCCCTCCGTTCTGCAGCGAAGCCCTTTCTAAAAATCGAACTTCAGCGCGAACTGCATGATCCGCGGCTGTCCGGCGGTGAGGATGCGGCCGAAGTTCGTGCTGTTGAGCGCCGAGGTCGGGTTGTTGAAGTTCGCCTTGTTCAGCACGTTGAACACTTCCCAGCGGAACTGCAGGCCGCGATCCGCGACGCGGAACGTCCGCGTCAGCGCCAGGTCGTTCTGGAACTGCGACGGTCCGACGAAGGCATTCGGCTTGAGCGTGCTGTAGGTGCCCTGCGCCGGCGGGGCGAAGGCGCTGTTGTTGAGATAGTTGCTCACCGACTTGTCGCCGAATACGTTCTCCAGCAGCTGCACGGCGCGCTGGCCGCCCAGTCCCGACAGGGCGTTGTCGACGCCGGTCGTCACGCTGAACCGGCTGCCGCTCTGCCAGCGCAGCAGCGGAGCGATCTGCCAGTCGCCGAGGATGGCGTTGGTGACCGCGTTGGCGAACTTCGGCATCCGCGCCACCAGCGAGACGTTGAGCACGTGCCGCCGGTCCGAATCGCAGTAGGAGTAGTCGAGATCCGGATTGGTCGGGTCGGTAATCGTCGGACCGGTGATCTCCGTCGTCGCCGGATCGCTCATGCACTTCGAGAGCGTGTAGTTGGTCAGCGCGCTGAGACCGCTGCGCAGCCGGCGCTGCGCCGACAGCAGCATCCCGTGATACGTCGCTTCGCCGGTGTCATCGAGCTGGCCGATCGTGCCGTAGAACGCGCCGAACGCCGGGTTCTTGAGCACCAGCCGGCGGCGCGCGTTGGTGGTGCCGGTGGTCGCGCCCGGCGAGTAGACCGCGTAGTTCAACTCGGTCGCTCTCCAGAGATGGCTGGAATGGTTGCCGAGATAGCTGCCGGTCAGGAGCCAGTCGCCGACCTGGCGCTGCGCGCCGACGTTCCACTGCTGCAGCGACGTCGGCTCGGTGTCCAGCGGCGCGTTGACGTAGACGCCGGCGGTCGGAAACGCCTGCGTCTTCCAGCCGGTGGCGAGCGCCGGGAAGGGATTGCCGCCCGGATAGGTCAGATACGGATTGGCGAAGCCGCCGGCCGGACTGGTCAGCGTGATCTGCGCGCCCCACGGCGGATTGTTCGCGAAGCGCGTGTTGAAGAACAGGTGCGGGGTGTCGTAGAAGCGTCCCCAGCCGCCGCGGATCGCGGTCTTCTCGTTCACCTGCCAGACGATGCCGGCGCGGGGGGCGAACTGATTCAGCTTGTTGTTCATCGCCGCGGTGCCCGGGAATCCCGGATCGCCCGGGAAGTACAGCCCCGGGGGGGCCTGCGGATAGACCTGGCTGCGGATCCCGGCGTCGAACCGCGCTTCGTCGAAGTTGCTGACGTAGCCGAGCGAGTTCTTGATCGCGAGGTAGGGCTCCCAGCGCAGCCCGACGTTCACCGTCAGGTTGGGCCGCGGCCGCCACTCGTCCTGCACGTAGGCGCCGATGTAGCCGTTCTCGTCGAAGTCGTAGACCGGATTCCCCTGCACGAAGTTGCTGACCCGCCCCAGCAGGAAATCGGCGAGCCCCAGCCCGGCCACCTGGCCGTTGAAGGTGAACTGTCCGTTGGTCGGACGGTTGTTCACCGTCTCGATCTTCGTCCGGATCCAGTTGCCGCCGAAGGACAGCTGATGCCGCCCGCGGACGAGGTCGATGTCGTTGGCGAGCTGGACGCTGTCGGAGTTGAAGTAGCCGGGATTGGTGCCGCCGGTGCCGATGTTGAAGCCGTTGGTGACGCTCACGCCCATGTAGCCGGGCTGCGGGCTGTAGACCGCGCTCCCGAGATCCGCCGGCGAGAAGTACTCGGGCATCGGCCGATCGTTGATGGTCTTGTTGTAGGTGACGTGGAACGCGTTGATGAACGTCGGCGACAGCACCCAGTTGTGCCCGGCGACGACCGAGTGCACCTGGTTGTTCTGCCCGGTGCGGCTCAGCGTCAGCGCGTTCTTGCCGTCGTAGGTCGCCGGGTTGTCGTAGACCGCGTAGAGATAGCGCGCGAAGACTCCCTGGTTGGCGTTGACGGTGTAGTCGGTCCGCGCCAGCGTCTGGTGCTCGGTGTTGTTGTTGGGAATGCCGTACTGCAGCCGCCCGCAGGGATCCGTCGACACCGGCACGTGCTCGAGGAAGCGCAGCGCGATGGGGCTGAACAGCGCCGGATCGATGCGGTTGTTGACGAATCCCGCCGCCGCCGACAGCGTCCGCGGCGTGCAGCCCGCCCCCGCCACTTCCGTGAAGTCGCCGGCGAGCATCTTCGCCGTGGGCACGAAGCTCACCGTGGTCGGCGGGTTGCTCTTCTCGACGCGTCCCTGGTAGCCGGCGAAGAAGAACATCCGGTCGCGCAGCACCGGGCCGCCGAAGGTGCCGCCGAACTGGTTGCGCTTCAGGCTGTCCCGGGTCGGCGCGAAGAAATTGCGGGCATTGAAGTGGTAGTCGCGGATGAACTCGAACACGTTGCCGCGATACGAATTCGTCCCCGACTTGGTGACCAGGTTGACCGCCGACGCGGCGTGGTGGCCGTAGCGCGCCGGCAGCGAGCTCGTCTCGACCTTGAATTCCTGCAACGCGTCCGGAAACGGCGTCGGCAGGTTCAGGTTGTTGAACGGGTCGTTGTGCGTGCCGCCGTCCATGATATAGGTGATGCCGTTCGCCTGGCCGCCCGCGACCGAGATGGTCACCGTCGGATAGTTCTTGTTGGTGTTGAGATCGCCGGACGGCGCCGTCGTCGCCAGCCCCGAGAGGAAGATCAATTCGGTCGCCTGGCGGCCGTTCAGCGGGATCTCGGTGACCTGCTGGTTGTCGATGACCTGCCCGACGCCGGTGGATCGCGTTTCCACGGTGGCGGTCTCCGCCGTCACCGTCACCTGCTCGCCGACGTTGCCGACCGTCAGGGTGACGTCGATCGTCGGGTTGGTGTTGACCTGGAGGACGATGTTCTCCTGTACGTAGGCGTTGAAGCCCTGCAGGGTCACCCTGAGCCGGTACGGCCCGACGGGAAGGTTGGGAAACACGTACGACCCGTCGGGACCGGTGAAGACCGTGCGCGGCGTGCCGGTGTCCGTCTTGGTGATGGTGACCTCGACGCCCGGCAGCACGCCGCCGCTCGAGTCACGCACGACGCCGGAGACCTGCGATCCGGCGACCGCCTGCGCCCAGCCCGCGCGGGCGCCGGCGACACAGACGAGCGCCGCGCCGACGGCCCCAATGATCAATGTCCGCCACAACGACATGTCGACAACCTCCAGTTGTTCCCGAGGTATGCCTGCGCCGGATGGCAGGCATGACGCAGGGGGACGGTAGCACCCTCGCCGTCCGCGTGCCATGCCGTTACGGTGGCGATACCGTTACAAACTCGTACTGATGATATGACCGGTATAATCGGAGGCCTTCATGGAACCGTGGCGGACGGCAATCGCAACCTCTGACGCGACAAACATTTGGATCCGGGGGCACGCCGTCACCACCCTGATGACGGGGGCGACCTTCACCGACGCCATCATGCTGCTCCACCTGGGCCGGCTGCCTACCCCGGGGGAGCGCCGGCTGCTCGACGCGCTGCTGATTGGCGTCGCCGACCACGGCGCCGGCGCCCCGTCCTGCGCGACGGCGCGGCTGGCCGCGTCCGGGAACCGGTCGTCGATCTCGTCGGCGGTCGCGGCCGGCATCCTCGCCATCGGCGACGACCACGGCGGCGCCGGGTCGAATACGATGCAGCTCATCGCCGACGGCCTGCGCGCCGCGACAGCCGAGGGGCGCACGCCGGAGCAGGCGGCGAAGGACACGGTCGATCGAGCGATCGCCGGGAAGAAGCGGCTCCCGGGACTCGGCCACCGGGTCCACACGACCGATCCGCGCGTCAAGGTGCTGTTCGACATGGCGCGCGCCGAAGGTGTGGCCGGCGACGGGGTGGCGTTCATGGAGGCGCTCGAAGCGGAGGCGCGGGCGCGGATCAAGCCGCTGCCGATGAACATCGACGGCGCCCTCGCCGCGATCCTCCACGACATGGGCTTCGCGCCGCCGGCGGGGCGCTTCCTCTTCATCGTCGGCCGCGTCGCCGGGCTGACCGCGGAAGTGGCGGAAGAATACGAGCGCGAGCGGCCGATGCGGATCAAGGTCCCGGTCGAATACGACGGCCCGCCGCTCGCGTCGCCTGCGCCGCGAACGAACGACGCCCCCGGGACATAAGATGGCTCGCACGATTACCGCAGAAGAGATCGACGTCGTCACCGAGCTGGTCGGGCGGGCGCGGGCCGCGATGCGCGCCGTCGAGCACTACGATCAGGCGACGGTGGATCGCATCTGCCGCGCGGTCGCCTGGGCCGGCGGCAACGAGGCGACGGCCACCCGGCTGGCGAACATGAGCGTCGACGAGAGCGGCATGGGCCGCCGCGAGCCGACCCGGCGGGCCAAGGTCCAGGGCATCCTGCGCGACGCGCTGCGCCAGAAGAGCATGGGGATCATCGAAGAGGATCCCGTCCGCGGCATCGTGAAGTATGCGAAGCCTGCCGGCGTGATCGCGGCGCTGATTCCGGTGACCAGCCCCTATGTCACTCCCGTGGGCATCGCCATCTACGCGATCAAATGCAAGGACGCGGTGATCTTCTCGCCCCATCCGTCCAGCCGCAGGACCACCATCGAGACCGTGCGCATCATGCGCGCCGCGCTGCACCGGCTCGGCGTGCCCGACGACGTGCTCCAGGTCGTCGAGCGGCCGAGCATTCCGCTGGCCAACGAGCTGATGGCCCAATGCGACCTGACGATCGCCACCGGCGGGCCCGCCATGGTCCGCGCCGCGTACGGATCCGGCAAGCCGGCCTACGGCGTCGGCGCCGGCAACGCCACCATGGTGATCGACGAGACCGCGGACGTCGAGGAAGCGGCGCGCAACACGCGGATCAGCAAGACCAACGACAACGGCTCGGGCTGCTCGGCGGACGGCAACCTCCTCGTCGATTCGCGGATCCATGACGCGTTCCTCGACCAGCTGCAGAAGGAGGGCGGCTATCTGGTCGGCGACGACGAGAAGCGGAGGCTGCAGGCCGCGTACTGGGACGCGGAGGGGCGCCGCACCGCCGACACGATCGCGCGCGGCGCGGACGTCGTCGCCGCGAAGGCCGGCATCGATCTGCCGGCCGGCAAGACCTTCTTCATCGTCCCCGAGCGGCTGATCGGGAAGGGGCATCCGTTCTCGACCGAGAAGCTCGGCGTGGTGCTGTCGATCTTCGAGTATCACGGCTGGGACATGGCGCTCGACATGGTCCGCCGGATCTTCGAGACCGGCGGGCGCGGCCATTCCTGCGGCATCTACTCGTTCGACGACGAGCACATCCATCAGCTCGCCATGACGGCGCCGGTCAGCCGGATCATGGTGCGGCAGGTCCAGTCCAGCTCGAATGCCGGCACCTTCACCAACGGCATGCCGATGACGTCGAGCATGGGCTGCGGCGTCTGGGGCGGCAACATCACCAACGAGAACATCTCGCTGAAGCACTACATGAACGTCACGTGGGTGAGCCGTCCGATCGCGGAGGACCGCCCGTCCGAACAGGAGCTGTTCGGAGAGTTCTACAACTCGGAAGTCTTCTGAACCCCGCGGGGCACACCATGAGCACAGCCATCCACGTCATCCCGGAGCCGCTGCCGACGACGACGGAAACGCGCATCGCGGCCTATCTGCTCGCCGACTACCTGGAGCGGCTGGGCGTCGAAGTGGTGTTCGGGCTCACGGGGCACACCGTGATCGGCATGCTGGACGCGCTGGGCCGGAGCCGGATCCGCTACGTCAGCACGCGGCACGAGCAGGTGGCGGCGCACGCCGCGGACGGCTACGCCCGCGCCGCCGGCAAACCGGGCGTCCTGCTGACTCATCTCGGGCCCGGGCTGACCAACGCCGCCACCGGCGTCGCCAACGCGGCGCTCGATTCGATCCCGATGGTCGTGATCGCCGGCGACGTGCAGTCGTACTTCCACGGCCGGCATCCGCACCAGGAAGTGAACCTGCATCAGGACGCCGATCAGTACCAGATCTACCGCCCGTTCTGTAAGCGCGTGTACCGCGTCGAGCAGGCGCGCGATCTGCCGCGCATCGTCGAGCGCGCCTTCCACCTGGCGCAGACGGGGCGCCCGGGCCCGGTGCTGGTGGACGTGCCAATGGACGTGTTCTCGAGCAGCCTGCCGGTGGACGCGTTCGCCAAGGTCCCCGCCGAGATTGCGCGCCCGTCGATCGATCCGGCGACCGCGGAGCGCATCGTCGCGGCGCTCGCGGAGGCCGAGCGTCCGGTGTTGTATGCCGGCGGCGGCGTGCTGTCGGCGCGCGCCTCCGCCGAGCTCGCCGCGCTCGCCGAGGCGCTGGAGCTGCCCATCGCCCACTCGTTGATGGGCAAGGGGGTCGTCCGCGAAGACCACCCGCTGCTGCTCGGCATGACCGGGTTCTGGGGCACGCCGATCGCCAACGAGAAGTGCCGCACCGCGGATCTGATCCTGGCGATCGGGACGCGGTTCGCCGAGGCGAACTCCAGTTCGTGGGACCCGCGCTTCACGTTCAGCATCCCGCCGGCGCGGCTCATACACATCGACGCGGATGTCGCCGAGATCGGACGCAACTTCCCCACCGAGCTGGGCGTCGTGGCCGACGCGAAGCTGGCGCTCGCCGCGCTGGGCGAGGCCGCCAGGGGAGTCAAGCACCGGAACCGCGGCTCGCTGCGGCTGGACATCGCCCAGGGGCGCCGGGCGTTTGCCGCGAACTGGGCCGACCAGTACAGCTCGGCGCAGTTTCCGATGCGGCCGGAGCGCATCCTCAGCGAGCTGCGCAAGGCGGTGCCCGAGGACGGCTACATCGTCACCGACGTCGGCTGGAACAAGAACGGCGTCGGGCAGCAGTTCCCCATCACCGTGCCGGGCACGTTCATCACGCCGAGCGGTCTGGCGACCATGGGATTCGGTCCCGCGGCGGCGCTGGGGGTGAAGCTCGCGCAGCCGGACCGCGCCGTGGTGGCGCTCGTCGGCGACGGCGCGTTCGGCAGCAATCCGTCGGTCGTCGCCACCGCGATGGAGGCGGGGCTCGGCGTCGTCTGGCTGGTGATGGACAACGCCGCGTTCGGCACCATCGCCGGACTCACCAACATGCATTACGGATGGGAGTTCGGCTGCCTGTTCGAAGCCGACGGCGCGCGCTATCGCACCGACTTCGCGCAGATCGCGAAGGGCTACGGTGCCGACGGCGTGTTCATCCGCTCGGCCGACGAGCTCGGACCCGCGCTGGCCTCGGCGCTCGCCTCCGGGCGTCCGACGGTGATCCAGGCGCCGATGGAAAACGCCCCGACGCCGACGCCGGGGCACTGGGATATCAACTGCGTTTACCGGAAGGGCAGCTGACAGGTCGCTGAAGAGCGCGAGCCGAGCGGCGAATGCCGAATGACTGATGTCACACCGTTGGTCGAGGTGGAGAAACGGACCAGCGTCCGCTGGGTGCCCATCCTCGCGCTCGTCGCGATCGGCACGGCGATCAACTATCTCGATCGAACGGTGCTGAGCGTTGCCGCCCCGCATCTGTCGAGGGATCTGGGGCTCACGCCGACGCAGATGGGGCTGGTGTTCTCCGCGTTTTCCTGGAGCTATGCCTTCCTGCAGATTCCCGGCGGCATCTTCCTCGACAAGTTCGGCACGCGGTTCACCTATTTCATCTCGATCGGGCTGTGGTCGTTCTTCACCGGGCTGATGGGGGTGGTGAGCTCGCTGGCCGGCCTGGTGCTGACGCGCATCGGCATCGGCATCTTCGAAGCGCCGTGCTTCCCGGCGAACAGCCGCGTGCTGGCGACCTGGTTTCCGCAGCACGAGCGGGCGCGCGCCAACTCCGTCTACTCGGTGGGCATGAACTTCGGGCTCGGCTTTCTCAGCGTGCCGCTGTTCTGGATCACGCAGCAGTTCGGCTGGCGCGGCCTCTTCCTCATCGTCGGCAGCATCGGCATCGTGTTCGCGTTCGTGTGGTGGGCGCTCTACCGCAATCCCAGCGAGCACAAGACCGTGAACCAGGCGGAGCTCGACTACATCGAGGCGGGCGGCGGCGGCGAGTACAAAGGGCAGCCTGTCGTCTTCAGGTGGCGGCACATCGCGGCGCTGCTCAAGCACCGCCAGGTGGTCGGCGCGTCGATCGGCCAGTTCGGCGGCAACTCGACGCTGGTCTTCTTCCTGACCTGGTTTCCTACGTATCTGGTCACCGCGCGCGGCATGACGT
This sequence comes from Vicinamibacterales bacterium, assembly GCA_035699745.1. Taxonomy (NCBI): domain Bacteria; kingdom Pseudomonadati; phylum Acidobacteriota; class Vicinamibacteria; order Vicinamibacterales; species Vicinamibacterales bacterium. The sequence continues at coordinate 3,994 of DASSPH010000021.1, read as the reverse complement.
TCATCAAGGCCGGGTTCATGACCTCGGTGCCGTACATCGCGGCGGCGATCGGCGTCGTGCTCGGCGGCATGGTGTCGGACACGATCCTCAAGCGCACCGGGTCGGCGAATCTGGCGCGCAAGCTGCCCATCGTCTCGGGCATGCTGCTGGCGTCGACCATCATCCTCGCCAACTACGTTCCGGCCGACAACAACGCGCTGGTGATCGTGATCATGTCGATCGCGTTCTTCGGCCAGGGAATGACGAACCTCGGGTGGACGGTGGTCTCGGACATCGCCCCGAAGAAGCTGATCGGCCTGACCGGAGGGCTGTTCAACTTCACGACCAACCTTGCCGGCATCGTGACGCCGATCGTCGTCGGCGCCGCGTATCAGGCGACCGGCTCGTTCTTCGGCCCGCTGGCCTACATCGCCGTTGTCGCGCTGATGGGCGCGCTGGCCTACAGCGTGATCCTCGGCGACATTCACCGTCTCGACGTCGAGACCGACTAGCCGTCTCTCATGTCGAAGTACCGGACGGAACCGGCGGGCGAACGAGGGCGCAGCGGAGCGCGGCCGCCCCGCGAGCGGCCGGCCAGAGGCGCGCGGCGGGACGACGGCGCTGGCCCGAACATCATCCCGATCAGGACCGCGGCGCTGCCGGCGCAGGTGACGTCCGAGCCCGATTCCGGCGGCCGCCAGCCGCACCTCGACAGCGGCGCGACTGTCCCGAGCAAGGTCGAGGGGCACCTCGAGCGCGTGCTGACCAGCGTCACGTTCCGTCAGGTCGATCGCCTCAAGCGGTTCCTCAACTTCATCGTCTCCGAGTCGCTCGCCGGCCGCGGCGATCAGCTGAAGGAATACGTCATCGGCGTGCAGGTGTTCGACAAGGACTCGTCGTTCGATCCGCGCGCCGACCCGATCGTCCGCGTGCAGGCGCGGCGGCTGCGGGCGCGGCTGGTGCGCTACTACCGGGAGGAAGGGGGCGCCGACGCGATCCTGATCGAGCTGCCGAAGGGCGGTTACGCGCCGGTCTTCAAGCATCGCGATGCGTCGGGCGGCGGGCGGCGATCGATGTCGCCGACCCTCGCCGGCCAGAACACCATCGCCGTCCAGCCGCTGGCGGACCAGAGCCCGGCGCACGATCTGGCGTACTTCTGCGACGGCCTGCGTCTGGAGATCATCCACAGCCTGGCCAAGCTCGAAGCGCTCCGCGTGCTGGCCATCCAGCCGAGCGATCCGCCGACGCACGCGGCGATGGTGCTCACCGGCGGCGTTCGACGCTCCGGCGACCGCGTCCGGGCGACGGTGCACCTGGTCGACACGGCGACCGCGTCGTACCTGTGGTCGGAGTCGGTGGATGCGCCGCTCGGCGATCCCTTCGCGGCGCAGGAGCTCGTCGCCGACGCGGTGGTCAAGAAGCTCGAGCCGCGGCTGCTCGACGCGGGGCAGCGCCGCGGCGCCCGGCGTCCGGCGGAGAACCTGGCGGCACGCAACCTGTACCTGCAGGGGCGGTATCACCTGAACCAGCGCACCGACGAGGGGCTCCACAAGGCGCTCGACTTCTTCGAGAAGGCGATCGTCGAGGACGCGCAGTTCGCGCTGGCCCACAGCGGCCTGGCGGACGCGCATTCGCTGCTGGCGCACTACGGCGTCCGGCCGCCGTCGCTGGTCTGGGCGCAGGCGGCGTCGAGCGCGGCGTCCGCGGTGATGCTCGACGGCACGTGCGCCGAAGGGCGGACGTCGCTCGCCCACGTCAAGGCGACGCAGGACTGGGACTGGCACGGCGCCGAACGCGAGTTCCAGCGGGCGATCTCCTTCGACCCGCGCTACGCCACCGCGCATCACTGGTACGCGATGTCCTGCCTCGTGCCGCTCGGACGGCTGGACGAGGCGCTGGAGGAGATGCGCATCGCACAGTCGCTCGATCCCGTGTCGTCGATCGTCGCCCGCGACCTGGCGCTGATCCACGCCTACCGGCGGGACTACGAAGCGGCGCTCGAACAGTGCGACCACACCATCGAGCTGAACCCGCACTTCTCCCCCGCCTACTGGGCGCTCGGCGTGATCCAGGAGCAGCGCAAGGATCTCGACGAGGCGATCGCGGCGTTCCAGCGCGCCATCGATCTGTCGCCGCACAGCCCGCGCATGCTGGCCGGCCTCGCCCGCGCGATGGCGCTGGCCGGCCGCAAGCCGCTGGCGCTGACCTCGCTGCGCAGGCTGGAGGCGATCGCGGCGCAGCGCTACGTCTCGCCGATCGAATTCGCCGCCGTGCGCTTCGCGCTCGGCCAGCCGGAACTGGGGTTCACGTGGCTCGACCGGAGCTGCGAAGACCGCGCCTTCGACGTCCTCGCGCTGAAGGTCGACCCGCGGTTCGAGGCGGAGCGGCACCACCCGCGCATGCAGGCCATCCTCCGTCACGTCGGGCTGGCCTGACGTGCGCACGCTGCCCGGCGTGCTCACCGCCGTGACGCTGGCGGCCGCGAGCGGGATCGTTCTGCTGATTGCCGCCGCCACGATCCCGGTCCACGCGCAGTCCACTCGCAAGACGATCTACGTGACGGCGCGCGGCGCCGACGGCGCGCCGCTGGCGGGGCTGACCGCCGGCGACATCGTCATCCGCGAACGCGGCCGCGTCCGGCCGATCATCCGCGTCGAGCCGTCGCGCGCCTCGCTGCAGGTCGCGGTGGCGGTGGAGGAGCGGCTCGCGCCGGACGACGACGTCCGACGCGCGGTCGCGAACTTCTTCGATCACGTCTACCAGGCCGGGACGGTGGCGTTGTACACCGTCGGCAAGCGATCGGAGCGGCGCATCGACTACACCGCCGAGATCGTGCCGTTCGCCCGCGCCATCAACGGCCTGCCGCCGCGCAGCGTCGAGCCCGGCGACATCGTCCAGGCGGTGCTCGAGATTGCCCGCGACCAGCGGTCGCGCGAGGGGCGCCGGGCGATCGTCGTGCTGTGCACCGACGGAGCGCAGCCGAGCACGGTGACGGTCGAAGGCGTGCTGGAACAACTGCGGGCCGGGTCGAGCGTGCTGTATGCCGCGACGCTGGCGGGATGGAACACCTCGACGATCCCCGCGGGCTCGACCTCCGGCGGCCGCAAGCTCGATCTCGAAGGACAAATCAGCGGGCTCGATCGGGATCGGATGTACACCGAGGGGACGCGCCAGTCGGGCGGCATCCACGTGTCGTTTCAGCGCACCGGCGGCATGTTCGCGGCGCTGGAGCGCATCGCCGAGGAATTGACCCGGCAGTTCGTGGTGTCGTACGACGCGGATCCGCTGTCGGACGGCGGCATCGAGGTCGAAGCCGGCCGCGCCGGCCTCACCGTGCGAGGACCGACCCGAACGAAGTAGCCGACAGCTGGAAGCCGGAAGCTGGAAGCCGAGACCTACCGCGTCAGAAAATCTCCGACCCGTAGAACTCGCCGAGGATCTCCCGCTCGTCCGGCTTGTCTTCCGGGATCGGGCGGCTCACCCACGTCGTGTTCATGTAGTGCTTGACGCTGAGATTCTCGCTGGTGATGTTGCCGCCCCAGGTGCCGCACCCGAGGCTCGCCGTCTGCGGCATGCCGTTGGTGAACGACCCGGCGTTGCCGCGCACGTTCGGCTGCCGCACCATGATGCGGCTGACCGGCGCCATCGACGCCAGCCGGTGAATGTGTTCGTCGTCGAACGAGGCGATCCCGACCGAGTGCCCTTTGCCGCCGACCTCGAAGATCCGCGACACCATCGACAGCGCCTCGTCGAAGCCGCTGTACTTGAAGATGGCCAGCACCGGCGACAGCTTCTCCCCCGAGAAGCGGTGCGCCTTCCCGATCTGATCTTCCTTGACGATGATGAAGCTCTTGCCCTCGGGGAGCTGAACACCGGCCTTCGCGGCGATCACGCCGGCGGCGCGCGCGACGGTCTCGATCCGGCGATGCCCCTCGGCGTCCCACATCACCGCCTCGAGCTTGCGCTTCTCGTCGGCAGTGGCGAGATAGCCGCCCTCGGCCTGCAGCGCCTCGAG
>DASSPH010000020.1 GCA_035699745.1 Vicinamibacterales bacterium | reverse complement strand
GCTGACCGCGGATCAGCGCACCGCAATCCGGTAGAGATGCGTGGCGCTGCGGATGAAAAACGATCGCCCCGACACCGCCATCGACGCGAGCGTCCCGCCCTCGAGGGTGTTCACGGCGAGGGGCGCCGCGTTCGTCCCTGGCTTCAGCACGGTGGTGCGTCCGTCTTCGTCCAGGAAGTGGAGGCGGCCGTCGGCAAACACCGGCGAGGCCGAGAACGAGTTGCCGAGCCGCTGCTGCCAGCGCACCTGTCCGGTGCGGGCGTCGACGGCGGTTGCGATGCCGTTGTCCGACACGGCGTACAGCTCGTTCTCCACCACGATCGGCGACGGGGTGAGCGGCGCGCCGCGGGTCAGCGTCCACGCGACGTGCGTCCTGGTCACGTCGCCGCTGCCGTCGGGACGGACCGCGAGCAGCGCGGGCTGGTTGAACCCGGTGGCGATGAAGACCAGGCCGGCGCCGAACACCGGGCGCGGGACGTTGCTGTACCCCTCCGGATACGACACCCGCCAGAGCTCCTTGCCGGTCTGCGGCTCGAGCGCAGACGCGGTGAACGCGCCGACGCTGATGACCTGCTCGCCCCCGCCGGCGCGGATCGCGAGCGGCGTCGAGTACGCCTGCGAGTGCGGCTCGCGACGATCGCGCCGCCACCGCACCTTCCCCGTTGCCTTGTCGAGCGCGGCGACGAACGCCTGGTCGAAGCCGTCGCAGTTCACGATCAGCAGATCCCCCGCGAGCTCCGGCGATCCGCCGTTGCCATGCTGGGATTCGTACGTCAGCCTGGTCTTCCAGAGCACGGCCCCGGACGTCGACACGGCGGCGGTTCCCTGCGCGCCGAAGTGCACGTACACCCGGTCCCCCTCGAGGATCGGCGTCGGCGATGCGTGGCTGTTCTTCGCGTTGAGCAGATCGGTGCCGCGGAAGCGGAAGACCTCGACGTCCAGCATCTGCCTGCCGCTCTCGACGTCGAAGGCACGCAGGCGCAGCGACGTCTCGCGCTGCACGGTGACAGCCGTCGTCAACCACACGCGGCCGCCGGCGACGACGGGCGACGACCAGCCGCGGCCCGGTACCGGCACTTTCCACGCGACGTTCTTCGTTTCGCTCCACTCGACCGGAAGCCCGGTTTCCGTCGAGAGTCCCTGTCCGGACGGACCGCGGAACTGCGGCCAGTCTTCGGCGGAGACGATCGCGGCGAAAGTGACCGCCAGCGCCAGCAAGCTGAGCATTCGTTCGCGCATCTGTCGCAGAGTACTTCCGATCATGGCCGACCAGCAAAGCCGTCACGACTGGAGGACACGAGGAAACGCGAAACCAGGAGTCGCCGCAACCAGCACCGATCAGGATTGCCCGGGTGGCCGTCACACGCTTTATCCCGGCGCGCTGACCGCTGATACGATCCCGCCATGAACGCAATCCTGATCGCGTCGGCGGCGCTCCTGCTGCAAGCGAATCCGATCGATGTGAAGCTCGACGCCGCGAAGGTCAACGTCCAGCAGCTCACCTACGCGCAACCCGACGGCACGCGCAACGCCGCAACGCTGGTGACGCCCGCCGCCAGCGGACCCACTGGCCGAGCCGCAGGACGGCCCGCGATCCTCTTCCTGCACTGGTACGGCCCGCCCGACCCGACCTCGAACCGCACGCAGTACCTGCCCGAGGCGGTCGAGCTCGCGCAGTCCGGCGTCGTGTCCCTGCTCGTCGATACGCCGTGGAGCAAGGAGCGCTGGTTCGCCACGCGCGACAGCGCGAAGGACTACGAGTTCACGGTGCAGATGACGAAGAACGTGAAGCGCGCGCTCGACGTTCTCCTCGCCCAGCCCGGCCTCGACCGTACCCGGATCGCCGTCGTCGGGCACGACTTCGGGGCGATGTGGGGCGCGCTCGCGGTGGCCGACGATCCCCGCGTCACGCACTTCGCCTACGCGGCGGGGACGAGCTCGTTCACCGACTGGTATCTCTACACGCCGAAACGCGAAGGCGCGGAGCGCGAGGCCTTCGTCGCCAGGCTCGCGCCGCTCGATCCGATCGCCCACCTGCTGAAGATCGCGCCGCGGCCGGTGCTGCTGCAGTTCGGGACGCGCGACGAACACGTCAAGAACGAATCGGCCACGGCGCAGGCGGAGGCAGCGAAGGAACCCAAGACGGTCAAGATCTACCCGAACGCCGGCCACGAGCTGACGTACCAGGCACGCGTCGATCGACTCGCGTGGATACGACAACAGTTCAAGCTCCAGCCGTGAGCCGCGGCCGACGGCCACGCTCCGGCACAATGACCACGAAGGTCACAAACAGCAATATGATGTCTTCAGCTCTTCGTGTTCTGTGTGATCTCCGTGTTCTCTGCGATCTGCGTGTTCTTGTGTTCTTGTGTTCTTGTGTTCTTTGTGTTCTTCGTGATCTTCGTGCCGGAGCGTTACCCGTGGGTCGTGTCAGCAGTCCGTTCACCAGCAAGTCAGTCAGCTTTCTGCGCTCGCTGAAGCGCAACAACAATCGCGAGTGGTTCAAGGCGCGCAAGGACCAGTACGAGGCGCACGTGCGTCAGCCGATGATCGCGGTGGTGGAGCGGCTGGCCGGCGATTTCCGGTCGTTCGCCCCCGAGCTGATCGCGTCGCCGAAGCACTCGCTCTTCAGGATCTACCGCGACACGCGGTTCAGCGGCGACAAGAAGCCGCTCAAGACGCACGCGGCGGCGGTCTTCCGCTCGCGTCACCTGCCGAAGCCGCAAGGAGCCGGGCTCTACTTCGAGATCGCCGGCGGCTGGGTGTGGATCGGCGGCGGGATGTGGCGGCCGGAGCCGCCCGAGCTGGTTCAGCTCCGCGAGCACATCGCGGGAACCTGGCCGGACATCAGATCGATTACCCGCGCGGCCGCGTTCCGGACGCGCTTCGACGAACTGTCGGGCGAGAGGATGTCGCGCGTGCCGCGCGGCTATGCGGGCGATCATCCCGCGGCGGAGTTCCTGAAGTTCCGGCAGTTCTACGGGGGCGCCGAATTCCCGGCCGCGCTGGCCTATAGCGAGGAGTTCTATCCGACGCTCGTCGCGACCTTCAAGGCCCTCATGCCGCTGGTGCGATTTCTCAATGCGCCACTGGTCGCCGCTTCGGCCGCCTCGAACACGTCACGTCCCGCGCGCTGGTGATCTCCGGAACGCGCTCGATCGAAGCGCTCCCGCGGCCATCGATCGAGCGGATCGAGAGATCAAGTGGCCGCCTCGTCCACATGCGGCCGTCGCTAGCGCGGGCCGGGCGGCAGATGCGTGACGAAATACCGCCCGATCAGCTGATAGACGTGGGCCGTGGTCCCGGCGCCTTCCGAGATCGAATGTGATCGGTTCGGATAGACCATCAGGTCGAACGGCTTCCCCAGCTCGATCAGCTTGTTCACCAGCCGCTCGGTGCCCTGATAGTGCACGTTGTCGTCCCCCGAGCCGTGCACGATCAGCAGGTGCCCTTTCAGGTTTTCGGCGAAGTTGATCGGCGAGCCGGCCTGGTAGCCTTCGGCGTTCTGCTCCGGCACGCCCATGTACCGCTCCTGGTAGATCGTGTCGTAGAGCCGCTGATCGGGAACCGGCGCGACCGACGCCCCGACCGTGTAGAGGTCCGGATGCCGGAACATCGCGTTGAGCGTGTTCGAGCCGCCGCCGCTCCATCCCCAGATGCCGACGCGGGAGAGATCGATGTAAGGATGCGACACGGCGAGCGCCTTGATCGCCGCCGCCTGATCCTGTGCCGACATCACCCCGACGGCGCCGTAGATGACCTTCCGCCACGCCGCCCCTTTCGGCGCCGGCGTGCCGCGGTTGTCGAAGCTGACGACGACGTAGCCGGCGTCGGCGAGCGCGCGCGGAAACATCCGTCCGCTGCTCCATGCATCCGTCACCGTCTGCGAGGCGGGCTCGCCGTAGACGAACACGATCACGGGGTGCTTCTTCGAGGGATCGAACGACCCGGGCCGGATCATCCAGCCGTCGAGCGTGATCCCGTCGGCAACGGCCACGGTCAGGAACTCCGTCTGCTGGCCGAAGGCGCCCGCGACCTTGCGTTCGACGACGGAGGGGTCCAGCAGGCGACGCAGCGACCGGTGGTCCGGAAGCGACACGACCTCCATCATCGCGGGCCGCTGGAAGGACGAATAGGTGTGGAACGCCATCCTGCCGCCCGGCGCAAACGTGTAGTCGTGCCAGCCGGGCACGCTCTCGGGCGTCACCCGGCGCGGCGGCGCGGATCCGTCGAGCGGCACCCGGAACAGATAGCGCTGCGTGGCGTTCGACGGCGAGGCGCGGAAGTAGGCCGACGTCGCATCGACGCCGGCGAGATCGATCACGTCGGCCGCGACGTCGGTCAGCAGCGTCGCGTCGCCGGCGCGCGAGACCCGATAGAGATGCCGCCAGCCGTCGCGCTCGCTGAGCCACAGGAACGCGCGTCCCTCGTCGATCCACGTCACGTCGGATTGCACGTCGACCCAGCCGCCGACCGTCGCCGGGGCGGCATCGCGAAAGACGCGCGTCACGTTTCCTGACGCGGCGTCCGCCAGCAGGTAGTCGTTCTGCGTCTGCAGCCGGTTCAGCTGCTGCATCGCCACCGTCGACGCATCGATCCACGCGAGACTGGCGATGTAGGTGTTTCGCGGATCGCCCGGCGCTTTCATCCACGTCGTCGTTCCGCCGTCCGCCGCGACGACGCCGACACGCACCGCCGAGTTCGTCGTGCCCGGCTTCGGGTACGCGAACACCGTGGTCGTCGGATACAGCGCAGAGGTGTCGTCGATCAGCGTGAAGTTCTGGACGCCGGTAGTGTCGAATTGCCAGTAGGCAATCCGGCGGCCGTCTGGACTCCAGCGGAAGCCGTCGCGGATGTCCAGCTCCTCCTCGTTCACCCAGTCGGAGGTGCCGTTGACGATGGTGCCGGCGGTCGCGGGCGCCCACGCGGCCCCGCCGGGAGGGACGGTCCCGTCCTTCGTCAGTTGCACGATCGCGCCGCTGTCGATCCGCTCCACGTAGATGTTGTTCTGTCGGACGTAGGCGACTCGCGTCGCATCCGGCGAGAAGCGCGCGAACATCAGCGACGCGTCCGGCGCGGCGCCGCCCAGCTTTCTGGCCGCGCCCGCGCCGGAGGCGACGTCGAACACCCAGTAGTCGCCGCGCGTGTTCTGGCGCCAGACCTTGCGGGTGTTGGTGAAGATCAGCAGCCGGCGGCCGTCCGCCGACCATGCGTAATCGTCGACGTCGAGCTTCGTGGCGGCGAGGACGCTTCTCGCGCCGGTGGCGGCGTCGTAGCGCGCGATCTCTGCGCCGCCGTCGCGGCGCTCGACGATCGCGTAGGCGGTCGCGTCAGGCAGCCAGCGCGCCGGCCCGAACCGCGGCGCGGCATACGCGTTCTCAGTGTAGATGCGGTCGATCTGCGCGCGCAGCGTCGCGGCGACGTCCGCCTGTCCCTCGACTCTGCTCGGAACCGCGCCGCGCCGGTCGACGGACTGCTGCGCGCGCGGCGAGGAAGAAACGGCTATCGCGAGGACGGCAATCGTCGCGAGAGGACGAAAAGTGCGCATCGGGGGATTGTATGCTCCCGCGGCCCGCGGGCTCACGCCCCGGCACTGCGACCACGAAGCTCACAAGGCCCGCGAAGAACGGCGCTCAAAGAAAAAGACCACAAAGATTTCTCTTTGTGGTCTTCGTGTCCTCTGGGGACTCTCTGGCGAGCCGCCGGCGCGGCTCGGTGTGTGACTAGTACCGGTAGTGCTCCGGCTTGTACGGTCCCTCGACCGGGACGCCGATGTAGGCGGCCTGCTCGGGGGTGAGCTTGGTGAGCTTCACGCCGAGGTGATCCAGGTGCAGCCGGGCCACCTCTTCGTCGAGGTGCTTCGGCAGGATGTACACCTTGTTCTCATACTTGTCGTTGTGCTGGTGCAGCTCCAGCTGCGCGATCACCTGATTGGTGAACGACGCCGACATCACGAATGACGGATGCCCGGTCGCGCAGCCCAGGTTCAGCAGGCGTCCCTCGGCGAGGATCAGGACGCTCTTGCCGCTCGGGAAGCGGAACTCGTCGTACTGCGGCTTGATCTCGATCCGCTCGACGCCGCGCTTCTTCAGGCCGGCCATGTCGATCTCGTTGTCGAAGTGGCCGATGTTGCCGATGATCGCGTTGTGCTTCATCCGCGCCATCATGTCGACGGTGATGATGTTCAGGTTGCCGGTCGCGGTCACGAAGATGTCCGCGGTCTCGACCACGTCCTCGATCGGCTTGACCTCGTAGCCCTCCATCGCCGCCTGCAGCGCGCAGATCGGATCGATCTCGGCGACGATCACGCGGCAGCCCTGCCCGCGCAGCGCCTGCGCGCAGCCCTTGCCGACCTCGCCGAAGCCGGCGACGACCGCGACCTTGCCGCCCATCATCACGTCGGTCGCCCGGTTCAGGCCGTCGATCAGCGAGTGGCGGCAGCCGTAGATGTTGTCGAACTTGCTCTTGGTCACCGAGTCGTTGACGTTGATCGCCGGGAACAGCAGCGTGCCGGCCTTCATCATCTCGTAGAGGCGGTGCACGCCGGTGGTCGTTTCCTCGCTGACCCCCTTCATGTCCTTCGCGACCTTCGTCCAGCGCTGCGGGTTCCCCTTCAGCTCCTGGCGCAGCAGCTCGAGGATGACGCCCCACTCTTCCGGCTCCTTGTCCGGATCGAACGCGGGGACCTTGCCGGCCTTCTCGTACTCGACCCCCTTGTGCAACAGCAGCGTCGCGTCGCCGCCGTCGTCCACGATCTGGGTCGGGCCCGAGCCGTCCGGCCACAGCAGCGCCTCGCTCGTGCACCACCAGTACTCTTCGAGCGTCTCACCCTTCCACGCGAACACCGGCGTGCCCTTGGGAGTCTCCGCCGTCCCGCCCGTCTCGGGCCGGCCGACGACGACGGCGGCCGCGGCGTGGTCCTGGGTCGAGAAGATGTTGCAGGAGACCCAGCGGACATCGGCGCCGAGCTCCGTGAGCGTCTCGATCAGGACGGCGGTCTGCACCGTCATGTGCAGGCTGCCCATGACCTTGGCGCCGGCGAGCGGCTTCTTCGCGGCGTAGCGCGCGCGGAGCGCCATCAACCCGGGCATCTCGTGCTCGGCGAGGCGGATTTCCTTGCGGCCGAACTCGGCGAGGCCGAGATCCTTGACCTTGAATGGAACGCGGCCGGCCTTGCGGGCCGCGTCGAACGCGTGTAGCTCCTGAACTGCGGTGGCCATCGTCTCTCCTTCGAACCGCCCGGCGTGCCGGGCGCGGTTAGTTAGTACTGCGAACTGCTGACGCTACGAACAATGCCGGGCCCTTGGCCTGCGGATCCACGGGCAGCGGGACGATGCGGACATCGCTGAATCCCGCGGCGGCGAGCAGGCGGCGGATCTGATCGTCGCCGAATCCGAGCCACACGTGCCCCATCTGCTGCTTGTACTCTTCGTGGTCGTGCGGCAGCATGTCGCACACGACGAAACGGCCGCCCGGCTTCAGCGTCCGCGCGGCCTCGGCGAGCACCGCGGCCGGATCCGGCACGTGGTGCAGCACCAGGAGCATGATCGCGGCGTCCAGCTCCCGGTCCGCGACCGGCAGCGCCTCGAGCTCGCCGCGGCGGACGTCGACGCCCGGCAGGCCATGGAGCCGCCGGCGCGCCGCCTGCAGCATCTCGCCGCTGCGATCGACCGCGATCGTTCTGGTGACGAACGGCGCGAGGGCGGCGGTGGTCTCGCCGGTGCCGCAGCCGAGATCCCCGACCGTCCACGCCGGATCGATCAAGGCGGGAAGCGCATGGAGCGCCGAGGCGCCGCCGAACAGATCGCGGCGCAGCCGATCCCACTGCCCTGCGGCGGACGCGAAGAACTCCTCGGACTTGGTCTGCCGCCGCCCGAGCACGCCCTTGAGGCGGCGGGCATCCTGATCCGCCCCCGGCGTGCCGGCAATCTGTTCGCGCAGCAGCGACCAGAGGCGCCGGGTGTGCGCGTCCCGCTCGTCCAGCGCCAGCGTGTAGTAGCGGCTGGTGCCGTCCCGGCGCGACGACACCCAGCTCGCGTCCGCCAGGGTCTTGAGGTGGCGGCTGACGGTGGACTGCGGGAGCTGGAGCACGGCGCAGAGCTCGCTGACGGTGAGTTCGTTGCGCTCGAGGACGAGCAGCATCCGTCCGCGGGTGGCGTCCGCGAGCGTGGTGAGGTCGTCGAAGATCGCCGCGTGCGTCACGTGCGCCCTGCCGTATTCCATCCGTTCATCCGGATGGAGAGCTTAACACGGGGCCGGTCGGGATGGCAAGCGGCAAAAAACGGGGACTGTCCCCGTTTCCGGCGGCGGAGGCAGCCATTTTCCTCGGGAAAACGCGCAGCGCCGGAAACGGGGACAGTCCCCTTTTTCAGGCGTAGCGCGACAGATACCCCCGGACGGACAGTTTGCGGGCCGTGTTCGCGGACGACATGTAGCGCACCTGGCCGAACACCTCCCGCTCCGGCCACGGACGATCGTACCGGCCCAGCACCCACCCGAACCCCGCCCACGAGTTCGGATCGCGCCCGTCGAGCGAGTAGCGGTTCATCAGCTCGCCCATCACCGCCAGCGCGTCTTCCGGCGTCCGCGTCCATTCGAGGATCTTCTTCCCCCACAGCATCCGCATGTAGCCGTGGAACCACCCCTCGCGGACGAGCTGGCGCTGGGCGGCGTTCCAGAGCGGATCGTGCGTCGCGGCCGCTTCGAACTGCGCCAGCGAATACACGTACACGCGCGGATCGGCACGGTGCGCGTCGAGCGTGCGCCGCGCCCACGCCGGCAGCGACGCGTAGCGGTCGCAGCCCGGCACGAAGGCGCAGGTGTTGAACGCCAGCTCGCGCCACGTAATCAGCTCGTCGAGAAACGACTCCGCCGACCTGCTGACGTGCCACCACCCTTCACGCGCGCCGCGCGCGCCCGCCGCCAGCTTCCGCGACGTCCATCGCTCCCGCGACATCACCCCCTCGAAGATCTCGTGCGCGGAGATGTGGCCGAAATGCAGCCACGGCGACAGCCGGCTCGTCGCGTCACGCTCGGGCTGGTGGTGGTCCGCCGCGTAGCGCGACAAGCCGCCGCTCAGGAACGCGCGCAGGCGGACGCGAGCCGCCGCCGTGCCGCCGCGGACCGCCACCGGCGGCACCCGGTGATCGATCGGAAGCCCGGCCAGCGCGCGATGCGACAGCGAGGCTCCGGTTGCGGCCGGCCAGCGTTCGAGGATCCCGCCGGCAACCGCCGCCTTCCGCCGCCGCGGCAGGGCAGCGAGTGGATCGCGCGCCGGCCATTGCTGCAGTTGCCCGCGCAGCTGCCTCTGCAGGTGCGCGCGAAACCCGTGCGCCATCGGCACCGCGCGAGCCGCGAGACCGACGGGCAGCAGGCCGTTGCCGTCCACCGCCTCCATGCGGCAATCGATGCGGCTCGCCGCCGCCGCCGTCATCCGCGGAAGGAAGTACGCGGGATACCAGTCGGTGACGACAAGGCACGCGCCGCGCGCGAGGGCGGCCAGCAGCCCCGATGCGGCCCCCGCCGCAGGCTCCACGTACGGGTAGTAGCGGACCGGACCTTTCTGCAGCGCGGCCGCATGCTCCGCCATTCCCTCCATGACGAACGCGTGCAGCCGATCGCTGGCGTGGGTGTACCCGCACCGCAGCGCCTCGAACACGACGAGCGGCTTGCGCAGCGCCACGGCATGAGCCACGGCGCGCTCGAGCGCGAAGTTGTAGCCGAGCCGCCGCGCGCTCGTCATCCAATAAAGGACGCTGCCGCGTTCGGCACGGACCGGCGCGTCGTTCAGCGGGTAGAGGCGCGCCGGATCCAACGCGCGTCTACCGCAGTCCCTTCTTCAGAACCCGGCCGGGGGACGCGTCGGTGAACCTCCCGTCGAGCAGGACGGGCACGCCGTTGACCAGCACGTCCGACATCCCCTCCGCGAGCGCCTGCGGCGCCGTATAGGTGGCGGCGTCGCGCACGCGCGCGGGATCGAAGATCACGACGTCGGCAATCGCACCTGGCCGGATCGCGCCGCGGTCCGGAATCCCGAACACCGCGGCCGGCAGGCTGGTCATCGAACGGATGGCGAACTCGAGCGGCACCACCTTGCGCTCGCGGACGTAGACGGCGAGCCGGCGCGCGAACGCGCCATAGTCGCGCGGGTGCGGCTGGCCGACGCCCGGCGTCGGCAGGCCGCCGTCGCTGGAGGCCATCGTGAACGGCGCCTTCATGATTGCCTCGATGTCCGGCTCGGACATGTTGAACGACACGATCGAGGCGCCGCCCGCGCGGATCATCGCGATCGCCGCCTGGACCGGGGAGATCCCCTTCAGCCTGGCGATCTCCGTCAGCGTCTTGCCGGCGAGCGTGCGGTCTTCGGCGAACTGCGCGATCAGCACCGCGTCGGGACCGTTGCGGCGGCGCAGGTTCTCGGTGACCACCGCCTCAGTCGGCTCGACGCCGCCCGGCGCCAGGGCGGCGCGTAAATTCGTCGACGATGCCTCGTAGGGATACTGATCCGCGAACACCTGCACGCCGCGCGCGCGCGCCTCTTCCATGTCTTTGATCAGCGCCGGGCCGAGTCCCCAGCTGTCCTTCCCCAGCGCCTTCATGTGGCTCACGACGCCGATGGTGCGCGCCTCTTCTGCGATGCGGATCACCTCGGCGACCGAGGCGCGGACGCCGGCGTCGTAGTTCCCCTCGTCGCGCACGTGGCTGGTATAGAGGCCGCCGAACTCCGCGGCGACCTTCGTGAGCTCGATGACCTCTTCCGTCTTCGCGAAGCTGCCGGGGACATAGAAGAGGCCCGAGGACAGCCCGAAGGCGCCTTCCTGCATGCCGCGCCGCACCAGATCCTTCATCTGCTGCAGCTCGGCGGCGGCCGGCTCCGCGCGCGACTCCTTCATCACCGTGCGGCGCACGGACCCGTGTCCGATCAACAGCGCCACGTTCGGTCCAGGCCGCGCCTGCTCGATCGCCGCGCGCTGCGCGGCAAGGTCGACCGGCCCGCCGCCATCCGGATTCACGACGAGGGTGGTGATCCCCTGCGCGATGAGCGGCTGTGCCTGGTGCAGCGCCGGCCGGGTGAGGCCTTCGGCGGCGTGCGAGTGCACGTCGATGAAACCCGGCGCGAGGATGCGGTCGCCGGCGTCGATGACGCGCGTGGCGGTGGCGGCTGTCAGCGTACCGACAGCGGTAATGCGATCGCCGGTGATGCCCACATCGGCGCGCAGCCATGGATTGCCCGACCCATCCATGACCCTGGCGCCGCGGATCAGCACGTCGAACCGCGCGCCGTCGCCGGGCTTCGGCGGGGCGAGCTGATCCGACTGAGCCATGAGCACAGCCGTGCCTGCAACGAAGACAGCGGTCAGAAGCACCTTCATGCGCGGCATTGTATCTACGCCGGGTACGCGTTGTGCAGCCGACGGTCCCGTTATGGCTGAAACTTCCCGCAACCTGATGGTCGCCCGTGGGCCCGACAACGTCTGGGATCGGCAGACCGCATCCCCCTACGACCGGGAACGGTGGATCGCCGCCGCGTGGGGCACCGCCCTCACCATGGTCGGCGCGCGCCGCGGCGGGTTTGGCGGCGGTCTCCTCGCCACCCTTGGCGCCGTCGTCACCGTCCGCGCCGCGATGGGGCGGCACGACTTCGCCGTGGCGCGCCACTGGACCAACACCGTGCTGCGCGACCGCGGCTGGCGCGCGCACGACATCGTCCACGAGACCTCCGACGAATCGTTTCCGGCGAGCGACTCGCCGTCGTGGACGCCGACCGCCGGCACCGGACGCAGATGACAAAGGAGAGCGAACGCACATGAACATGGAGCTGACATTCCCCGACGACGCGCGCGAGGCGCGCGCGCGATCGGATCGCAACCTCAGTGAAATCGAGCGCTGGGCGTCGATCGCCGCCGGCGCGGGGCTCGCGGTCTACGGCCTCACCCGCCTGAAGCGCAACGGCTGGCTGCACGCCGGGCTCGGGGCGCTGCTGCTGCGGCGCGGCGTCAGCGCGCACTGCGACGTCTACGAAGCGCTGGGGATGAACACCGCCGCCAATCCGGACGACACGCGCGCGGCGCTCCGCGGCTCGCGCGGCGTGAACGTGCTCGAGAGCGTGACGATCAACCGGCCGATCGCCGAGCTGTACCGCTTCTGGCGCAACCTCGAGAACCTGCCGCGCTTCATGCGCCATCTCGAGGGCGTGGAGAAGGTCACCGAGACGATCTCCCATTGGCGCGCCAAGGGGCCCGCCGGGATGTCGGTCGAATGGGACGCCGAGGTCTACAACGAGGTGCCGAATCAGTTGATCGCCTGGCGCTCGCTCGAGGGGTCGGATGTGATCAGCGCCGGGTCGGTGAACTTCGACGAGGCGGCCGGCGGCCGCGGCACGCGCGTCACCGTGCACCTGCAGTACAGCCCGCCTGGAGGCAAGGTCGGGGCCGCCGTCGCGCGACTGTTCGGCCGCGACGCCGAAACCGAGATCCGCGAAGACCTGCGCCGCTTCAAGCAGCTCGTCGAAGCGGGCGAGGTGCCGACCACGTCGGGTCAGCCGCGCGGATGAAAGCACTCTGCTGGTACGGCACGAATGACGTACGGATGGCGCGGGTTCCGGATCCGCAGATCCTGAATCCGCGCGACGCCATCGTGAAGGTGACGCTCACCGCGATCTGCGGCTCCGATCTCCACCTGCTCGACGGCTTCATCCCGACGATGAAGCGCGGCGACATCCTCGGACACGAGTTCATGGGCGAGGTCGTCGACGTCGGGCCCGAGAACACGCGCCTCGAGAAAGGGGATCGCGTCGTCGTCCCCTTCACGATCGCGTGCGGCCACTGCTATTTCTGCGAGCGCGGCCTCACCTCGGCGTGCGACAACTCGAACCCGAACGCCTGGATGCTCGAGGAAGCCTACGGGCATTCGGGATCCGGGCTGTTCGGCTACTCGCACATGATGGGGGGCTACGCCGGCGGGCAGGCGGAGTACGTCCGCGTGCCGTTCGGCGACGTCGGCCCCTATAAAGTTCCGGACGGGCTCAGCGACGAGCAGGTGCTGTTCCTCAGCGACATCTTCCCCACCGGCTACATGGCGGCGGAGAACTGCGGCATCGCGCCGGGCGACACGATCGCGGTGTGGGGCTGCGGCCCGGTCGGGCAGTTCTGCATCGCCTCGGCGTGGCTGCTCGGCGCCGGCCGCGTCATCGCCATCGACCGCGAGCCGGAACGCCTGATGATGGCGGCCGACCGCGGCAAGGCGGACGTGATCGACCTGACGCAGACCAACGTGTTCGAGGCGCTGCAGGACATGACCGGCGGCCGCGGCCCGGACGCCTGCATCGACGCCGTCGGCCTCGAAGCGCACGGCAACACGATCGGCGACTGGTACGACAAGGCGAAGACCTCGATGATGCTCGCGACCGACCGGATCTCGGCGCTGAGGCAGGCAATCCACTGCTGCCGCAAGGGAGGGACGGTGTCGATCCCCGGCGTCTACGGCGGCTACCTGGACAAGATGCCGTTCGGCGCGGCGTTCTCGAAGGGCCTGACGCTGAAGATGGGCCAGACGCACGTGCACCGCTACCTTCCGATCCTGATGGACCGGATCCAGCGCGGCGAAATCGATCCGTCCTACGTGATCACCCACCGGCTCCGGCTGGAAGAGGCGCCGGAGGCGTACAAGACGTTCCGCGACAAGGAAGACGGCTGCATCAAGGTCGTGTTGAAGCCCTGAACCGGCGCCGGGTGGCCGGCACCCGCCCTATATTTCGTTGTTCGCCATCGCCGCCTGATCGGCGAGCCTGGTCACGACCGACGGCGTCCACTTCGACTTCGCCTCGCTCTCGAACCCCTTCTTGGCGGTGTTCCCTTCCAATCCGGTTCCCGCCGGCAGCACGCGCGTGGCGAGCATCGTCGCGCGCGCGAAGGTGTTCGGAACCACCGCATTGGCCGCGGCGGCGAGCTTCGCCTGCGGCGTGATGGTGAGCGCCGGGTCGCCGTAGCGGCAAGCCTCGAGAATCTTGCGCGCGGCGCGCTCCGCGGCAATGGTGATGCCGGGCAGCGAGCTGGAGACCTTGAACCAGGCGTACTCGGCTTCGTGCCTCCCCTTGAACTGGGCGTTGACCGGCGAGCCCGTCCGCATGAGGCCCGGGGCCACCGTCGTGACGCGGATGCCGTACGGATCGAGCTCGGCGCGGATGCCGTCCGACAGCCCGACCAGGGCGAACTTGCTGGCGGTGTAGGGCGCCATGTGCGGTACCGCGATGCGCCCGCCGATCGACGAGATGTTCACGATGCGCCCGAAGCGGCGGTGGCGCATCACCGGCGTGACTTCGAGAATGAGATGCAGCGGTCCCCAGAAGTGGGTCGCCATCGCATTCTCGAAGTCCTCGTGATCCATGTGCTCGAGCGGCCCCACCTGGATGATGCCGGCGTTGTTGATCAGCACGTCCACGGTGCGCCAGGCGTCGAGCACCGTGTCGATCGCGGCTCGGACGTCGGCGCGCCGGCGGACGTCGCAGCGCAGCGTCATCACCTCGCCGCCTCGCGACTCCAGGTCCTCGCGCGCCCGCTCCAGCTCGGCGAGGTCGCGGGCCAGCAGCACCACGCGCGCCCCCTCGTCGACGAACAGCCGCGCCAGCACCAGGCCCAGCCCGCGCGAGCCGCCGGTGATGACGACGACGCGCCCCTGGAACGAGATCGCGTGGCGCGCGCGCGCCAGCCGCGTCGCCACCAGCGCCGCCCCGAGCCCCGCCGTCAGTCCAAGCGCAAACCTCTTCATGCCGTCTCCTCCAGCGCGCGGCGCAGCGTCATCGCGTCACGCGGCGCATGGCCGCCCACATCGTTGTTGAAATACGCATACACGTCGCAACCCTCGTCGCGCCGGGCGTTCAGCCACTCCGCCCAGCCGTGCAGCCGGGCGGGGGAATATCCGCCGCCGTACTTCTGCCCGGATCCATGAAACCGCACGTAGACGAACGGCGACGTGGACAGCCTGCCGGTAGCCGATCCGGGCATGTCGTGCAGGCACAGCGCCACGCCATGCGCGTGCATCAGCCGCCGGATCCCGGCGTCGTACCACGTCGGGTCGCGGAACTCGACGACGTGCCGGATCCCGCGCGGAAGCGCGTCGAGAAAGCCGGCAAAGCGTTCGACGTTCACCGTCCACCCCGGCGGCAACTGATACAGCACCGGCCCGAGATGCGCGCCGAGCGCCTCCATCCGGGAGAACAAACGTTCGATCGGTTCTTCGGGATCCTTCAGCTTCTTCATGTGGGTGAGGAAGCGGCTCGCCTTCACCGAGAACACGAATCCCGGCGGCGCGCGCCGCGCCCATGCCGCGAACGTCCCCCTTTCGGGCAGACGATAGAAGCTGTTGTTGATCTCGACCGTGTCGAACCGCTCCGCGTAGTACTCGAACCATCGCGCCTGCGGGACGGCGGCAGGATAGAAATCGCCGCGCCAGTGTTTGTACTGCCACCCCGAGCACCCCACGCGCGCCCGGCCGCGGGCCATCGCTCGAAATGACGCAAGCGACGTACCCGTTGAACGGCCGAGGTGTGCTGATATAGTGCGCGCCGATGATTGGCTTCGCGGACTTCGAGCGCGTCGACATTCGCGTCGGACGGATCCTCCGCGCCGATCCGTTTCCCGAGGCGCGCAAGCCCGCCTACAAGCTGCAGATCGATTTCGGCGCCGAGCTGGGGGTCAAGACGTCGTCGGCGCAGCTCACCGCGCGTTATGGGCGGGAGAGTCTCGAGGGACGGCTGGTGCTCGCGGTGGTGAACTTTCCGCCGCGGCAGATTGGCCCGTTCATGTCGGAGGTTCTGACGCTGGGTGTACCCGACGCGGACGGGCGCGTCGTCCTCGTCGTCCCCGACGCAGAGGTGCCGCCGGGCGGCAAGCTGTTCTAGGGCGGGGCGCCGGCGCGCGCTACTTGTGCCGGTACGCGCCCTGCGGCGTTCTCGCGAGAAATCCTTCGGCGACGAGGACGCCGAGGATCCGATCGCACATGTCGCGATCGAGTTCGAAGACGAGCCGCGCCTGCTCGGCCGTGAGCGCCAGGCCTGGAAGCGCACCGAACTCGTCACGCACGCGCGCCACCGCTTCGGTCGGGCGGGCCGGCGGTGCGGGGGGAATGGTGGGCCGCGCCAGGCTCCGGGAGACCTCGCGCATGACGGCCTGCGGGAGGCAGGGCTTCAGCAGCACGCGATCGACGCCGGCGGCCGCGGCCCGTTTCTGCAGATCAGGGTTGGCGTAGCCGGTCACCATCAGGATGCGAATCCCGGCAGTACGGCCGTCCGACTTGAGACGCCGGGCCACGGTCACGCCGTCGACGTCCGGCAGCACGTAGTCGGTGAGCAGCACGTCGGGCACGATCTCGACGGCCGAAACGATCGCCTGCGATCCGGTGACCGCCTCGGCCGTACGATAGCCATTCGTGTCGAAGCAGGCGCGGTACAACTCGCGCGTGTCCCGATCGTCGTCGGCGACGAGAACGAAGGGCTGCCGGTGGTCGGCTCTCACTCTTTGGATTCACTCCGGGGTTCCGCGGCGGAGGCCAGTTCGCGCTCGGCCGCGAGCCAGTCGTCCCAGTCCTGCCCGTGGGTGCCGCCGCGCGCGAGATACAGCTCATAGGCACGCGCCGCGATCTGTTCCGGCGAATGCCCGGTGGTGCGTTCGTCTTCGTTGCCGGGGCTGGCGTCGTGGGGCGCCGTCATCCCGGCAGCAGGAGACGCGGTCTGGTCCGTATCCTTGAGTCGTCGTGCCTTTGCCATGGCGCGACCTGAATCAACCGCCGTGCCATCCACGCAAGGGATCGGCCGATGGAAGTCATACGCACCGGCTTCGGCCGGCCTGCAGGGTCAGTTCGGCGACGGGTCGGAGAACGCGGCGGTACGGAAGACCCACCGCAATCCGCGGGCATCCGCGCCGACGACAACGGTGACGTCGACCGGGGCGCGCTCCCGCGGTCGGAGCTTGAACGTCAGCTCTGCGGAGCGTCCCTCGCTGGCGAGGCGCGAGATATCCGCCAGGAAGCGGGCGCGCTCCTCGCAGACGAAGACGCTGAGCGCCTTGCCGACGAGAAACCGCTGACTGACATTGAACAGCTGCGCCGCGGCGCGATTCACCTCGGTGATCACCGAACTGGGCTCGGTCACGACGTAGGGCTGCGGCATCTGATCGAACAGCTGCCAGTAGCGCTCGCGTTCGCGGGCCAGCTCCAGCTGGAGCGCTTCGAGTCTCTGGCGGCCTTCGATCAGCTGTTCCTGAGCGACGCGCACTTCCTCGAGCGCGGTGCCCAGTTCCTGCAGCGATCGGCCGAGCAGCTTGCCGTGATCGCGATCCGACGTGGCGCGCCGCTGCAGTGTGGCGAAGCGCTGCAGGGCCGAGGCGAGTTGCAGTTCCAGCACGTCAATCGCCATAGGGGAAACCTCTCGTTTGACACTCCGACGAACCTGCATTTTACCCCGGTGCCTGTAGTACAGTCACGCACGATGTCGGACCCGCCGCCGAGGCTGGCTTTGGAGCAGATTCTCGATTACCTTCGCCAGGCCCGGGGCTTCGATTTCACCGCCTACAAGCGCACCACCCTGACCCGCCGCATGCAGAAACGCATGGAAGCGGTCGGCATCCGCGATTACGACGAGTACCTCGACTATCTGCAGGTCCACCCCGACGAGTTTCCGGCGCTCTTCAACACTATTCTCATCAACGTCACCCGGTTTTTCCGGGATCCGGACGTCTGGGAGGCGCTGGCTGAGACGGTAATCCCTTCGCTCCTGGCCGGCAAGCCGGAACACGCGCCGCTCCGCGTCTGGGTCGCCGGCACGGCGACCGGACAGGAGGCCTACAGCATTGCGATGCTCCTGGCGGATACGCTCGGGATGGACCGATTCCGGCAGCGCATCAAGATATACGCGACCGATGTGGACGAAGAGGCGCTCGCCGAGGCCCGGCAGGGGGTTTATACGGAAAAGCAGGCCGCGGACGCGCCCGACGACCTGCGTGCGAAGTTCTTCGAGCGGGCCGGAGAGCGGCTGATGGTCGTGCGCGAGCTGCGGCGCGGCGTGATCTTCGGCCGGCACGATCTGCTGCAGGACGCGCCCATCTCGCGCGTTGACCTGCTCCTGTGCCGCAACACGCTCATGTACCTGAATGCGGAGGCGCAGAGCCAGGTGATGTCCCGGTTCTACTTCTCCGTGGTGCCCGGCGGCTGCCTGGTGCTGGGCCGGGCGGAGATGCTGTTCACGCAGAGCGCGCTGTTCCAGCCGATCGACCTGAAACGTCGTATCTTCAGGACCACGCTGACGAGCGCCCGGCACCGCGATCGTCAGCCGGCGCTCGGCGCGAACGGGCGAGAGGACGCCGTGCCCCAGCAACCCGATCCAACCGTCCGTCTCCGGCAGCTGGCGTTCGAGGCCGGGCAGGATCCGCAGATTGTCATCGATGCCGCGGGCATCGTCGTCGGCGTGAACGGCGCCGCGCGGCGTCAGTTCGGTCTCGGCGCGGCGGAGATCGGGACGCCGCTGCACCAGCTCGAGCTCTCCTATCGCCCCGCCGAACTGCGGGCGCACATCGAGCGCGCCGGCGACGAGCGCCACGAGGTGCAGATCCGCGGCGTCGCGTGGGATCGTCCGGGCGGCACGCGCTACTACGACGTCTCGTTCGCGCCGCTCGTCGGCGAGGAAGGCACCCTCCTCGGCACGCGCGTCTCGTTCGCCGACGTCACCCACATCCGCGCGCTGCAGGACGATCTCGTCAACTCGAAGCAGGAGCTCGAGACCGCATACGAGGAGCTGCAGTCCACGAACGAAGAGCTCGAGACGACCAAGGAGGAGCTGCAGTCCACCGTCGAGGAGCTGGAGACGACCAACGAGGAGCTGCAATCGACGAACGAAGAGCTCGAGACCATGAACGAAGAGCTGCAGTCCACCAACGAGGAGCTGCAGACCATGAACGACGAACTGCGCACCCGCGGCCTGGAGCTGAACACCTCGAACGCGTTCCTCGAATCGGTGCTCACGAGCCTTCGTTCGGCGGTGGTGGTGCTCGATCGCGACTTGCGCGTGCAGGCATGGAACGCACGGGCGGCGGACCTGTGGGGCCTGCGCGCCGACGAAGTGACCGGGGACTATTTCTTCGGCCTCGACATCGGCCTGCCGGTGCAATCGCTGAACGGCGCCGTGGGCGAGGTGCTGCACGGGCGCGCGAAAGACACGACCGTGGTGCTGCCGGCCACCAGCCGCAAGGGACGTCCGCTGCAATGCCGCGTCACCATCTCCGCGCTCGCCGACAGCAACCGGGAGACCGCCGGCGTCATCCTGGTGATGGACGAGGAGGGCGCGGGCTGATCCGCTTACCGCGTGTCTTTGTCGGGGTCGTCGCGCCCCGGCACGCCGGGGCCGATCGCGCTGGCCAGGTCGTCGGGCACCGTTTCGGTCGCGGGGCTGCGTTCGAACAGCAGGCGCCGCACCAGGTCGGCTTCCCGCATCGACTCGTTGGCGCGATCGGTGAACGCCCGGTCGACCAGCGGATGGCGGCGGGCGCGGGCGCGCTCGGCGAGCCTGTGCGCCAGCGCCGCCCGCTCCTCGAGCGTGCGCAGCGCCGTCCACAGCGCGCGATCGACTTCATCCGTCTGGGCCGCCAGCATGGTTTCCGGTGAGTAGACGTGTCCGACGCGGCAGCGGAAGCGCAGCAGCCCGGCTTCGTCCGCCTCCCACAAGGTGCCGTGACATTCGGGGCAGGTGAACACGGACGGACGTCCGGGGCGGTCGGCGCCGTCGATCGCCAGCGTCCGTTCGCCGAGATCCGGTTCCATCTGGCGCAGGTGCGGGTGCTCGAGATCGGCTCGCCGGGGCGGCGCCTGCTCGTCGACGAGCGCGGCCAGCAGCACCGGGATGTCGCGGATCGGCAGCACGTGGTCGACCGCTCCGGAGGCGATCGCGCTCCGCGGCATGCCCGGCGCGAACGCTTCCTCGGGATCCTGCACCACGGTGATGCCTCCCGCCGCCTTGACCGCGACGATGCCGGCGGTTCCATCGTCGAGCGACCCGGTCAGCAGCGCCGCGATCACTCGGCTGCCGTACGATCGCGCGGCGGATCGGAACAGCGGATCCACGGAGGGGCGGACGCCGTTCTCCGCCGCTGTGTGGACCACGCGCACGCGCCCCGGCTCGACGATCAGATGCCGGTCGGGCGGCGCCACGTAGATGCGGCCGTACTCGAGCGGCTGGCCGTCGTCGGGATGCAGCGCGCGCAGCCGTCCGACGCGCGAGAGGATCTCCGGCAGGAGACTCTTGCCGCGCGACACGTGCAGGACGATGAGAATGGACGCGCGGATGTCGCGCGGCAACTCGCTGACGACGCGGCTGAGCGCCTCGACGCCGCCGGCCGATGCTCCCATCACGATGATGTCGTGGGTCATGAGTGCCTCACGCGTAGCGCCGCACCTGCGCGGCGCAGAAGTCGGCGAAGCGTCCGACGTCGCGCGGCGGGCTGGTGTGATCGGGCCGCACACCCTCCGATTCGGGGGTGAAACAGAACGTGAGCGTGACGTCGAACGCCTCCAGCGCGCGCATCTGACGGTCGAACCACGTGTGCGCGCCCGGACGCAGACTGTCGGCCCAGCTCAATCCCGTCCTCATGTAGGTTACACCCAGGTCGCCCATCGTGCGGACCGCGTGGTCGAGGCGGTGATCCTCGAAGTGGAACCACTGGCAGAGGCCGAACTCGGGCGTGCACCCGGCGAAACCCCGCAACGCGAGCTTCGGGGTCCCGTCCTCGCGCAGGAGCCCTATGTAGAAGTGCCGGTAGTACGACGAGCCCTCCGCCTCGCGATGCCGCGTCGTCGCCGGCCAGGCGCGCGGCAGATCGTACAAGCTGTACCAGTGGATGCGGGGGCTGCGCCCCCCTTAGCAGCTCCGCCGTGCGGCGCAGGCCGAACTGCTGCACTTCCTCCGCGCCGAATGTCGACACGCCGACTTCCGAGATCCAGACCGGCTTGGTCGTCGCGCGCCGGATCTCTGCACGGCCTGCACGCGCGCCACCCCGGCCGCACGATCGTCGTCGTCACGCACGCAGAACTGATCCGCTACGCCGTGCTCGCCGCGCGCAAGCTGCCGCTCGAGCGCTGGCCGGATGTGGAAGTGCCGCCGGCGTCCGTCACCATCCTCACCTGCGACGCGGCAGACGTTCACGAATGGCGAGGTATGTTCGCTGGTTGAGGATTTGCAACGAGCACGACCGTGCGTGCGTGGTTCCCCGCAACGGCGGCCATGGCAGCCGCGGCGGCTGCGGTACTGGCCGCATGCCAGGGCCAGACTCTCGACACCTCGCCCCCTGCATCCGTCAGACCACTGAACGGATCGCTCACCGCCAGCGATCCAGCCCAGCTGCAGACAGACGACGGCCAGTGGGTGATGCCGGCGAAGAACTATTCGTCGACGCGCTTCTCCGGCCTGAATCAGATCACGACAGCGAATGTCAGCCGGCTCGGCGTGGCCTGGACCTTCTCGACCGGCATGGTCGCGGGACACGAGGCCGCCCCGCTCGTCGTCGGCTCGACCATGTTCGTCGTCACGCCGTTTCCCAACATTGTCTATGCCTTCGACCTGAGTCGGCCGGGCGCGCCGCTCAAGTGGCAGTACGATCCGAAGCCGCTCGGCGCCTCCAAGGGCGTGGCCTGCTGCGACACGGTCAACCGCGGCGCCGTCTACGCCGACGGCGCGATCTTCTTCAACACGCTCGACGGCCGCACCATCGCCCTCGATGCGGCGACGGGACAGCCGCGCTGGATCACGCCGCTCGCCGACATCAACAAGGGCGAGAGCATGACGATGGCGCCGCTGGTCGTGAAGGGCAAGGTGCTCGTCGGCAACAGCGGCGGCGAGTTCGGCGTGCGCGGATGGTTGACCGCGCTCGACGCGGGGAGCGGATCGATCGCCTGGCGCGCCTACAGCACCGGACCCGATAAGGACGTCCTGATCGGGCCCAGCTTCACGCCGCACTACGACGGCGACCGCGGCAAAGACCTCGGGATGACGACCTGGCCCGGCGAGGCGTGGCGCACGGGCGGCGGCACCGTGTGGGGCTGGATCTCGTACGATCCCGAGCTCAATCTCCTTTATTACGGCACCGCCAACCCGGGGCCGTGGAACCCCGACCAGCGCCCCGGCGACAACAAGTGGACCGCCGGCATCTTCGCGCGGGTTCCCGAAACCGGCGAGGCGCGCTGGTTCTATCAGACCAGTCCGCACGATCTCTTCGATCACGACGGCGTCAACGAGGTGGTGCTCGCCAATCTCGCCGTCGACGGCCAGCAGCGCAAGGTCGCGATGCGCGCGGATCGGAACGGACTGTTCTACGTCCTCGATCGCGCAACCGGCGAGGTCCTCTCCGCGGCGCCGTTCGGCTACGTCAACTCGAACCGCGGCGTCGACATGAAGACCGGACGCCTGATCGAAGTGAAGGAGAAGGCGCCGCGCCTCGGCGTCGTCGTCCGCGACATCTGCCCGGCCGCCCCCGGCATGAAGGACTGGCAGCCGATGTCGTTCTCACCGCAGACCGGGCTCGTCTACATCCCGCACCAGAACCTGTGCGAGGACCTCGAGACCATGACCACCAGCTATATCGCCGGGACGCCGTTCGTCGGCGCGAGCGTCGTCTACAAGGCCGGCCCGGGCGGCAACCGCGGCGTGGTCACCGCGTGGAACCCGGTGTCGGCGCAGCCGGCGTGGACGATCAAGGAGCACTTCCCGGTGTGGAGCGGCACGCTCGTCACCGCCGGCGACGTGCTGTTCTACGGGACGATGGACGGCTGGTTCAAGGCGGTGAACGCGAAGAGCGGCGAAGAGCTGTGGCGGTTCAAGTGCGGCTCGGGAATCATCGGGCAGCCGGTGTCGTATCGCGGCCCGGACGGCAGGCAGTACGTCGCCGTCCTCGCCGGCGTGGGCGGATGGGCGGGCGCGATCGTCAGCGCCGATCTGGACCCCCGAGACGCGACGGCCGGGAACGGCTGGGGCGGTGCGCTCGCGGACCTGAAGGATGCGACGACGCGCGGCGGCATGCTCTACGTGTTTGCCATCGGAGGCGGCCAGTGAGCCGGCTTCGCGGGCTCGCGGCGGCGGCACTCGCCGGGTCGCTGCTCGGTTCGGCGTCGTGCCGGGACGTCCGGGTGATTCGCGTCTGTGCGGATCCCAACAACCTCCCGTTCTCCAACGAGGCGCGCGAGGGGTTCGAGAACCGCATCGCGGCGCTGCTCGCGGCCGATCGCGGCGCACGGCTCGAGTACACCTGGTGGGCGCAGCGGCGCGGGTTCGTCCGCAACACGCTGCAGGCCGGCGCCTGCGACGTCGTCATGGGCGTGCCGAGCGGCTTCGAGCCGACGCGGACCTCACGTCCGTATTACCGCTCGACCTACGTCTTCGCGGCGCGGCGCGATCGGGGCGCGCGGCTGGCGTCGCTCGACGATCCGCGGCTGCGCGAGCTTCGCATCGGCGTGCAGATGATCGGCGACGACTTCGCCAACACTCCCCCGGCGCACGCGCTGGCGCGGCGCGGGCTGGTGCGCAACGTGGTCGGCTTTCCCGTGTACGGCGACTACTCCAGGCCGGCGCCGCTCTCCGCGATTGTCGATGCCGTCGATCGCGGCGACGTCGACGCTGCCGTGGTGTGGGGGCCGGCGGCGGGCTACTTCGCGAAAGCCGCGCAGCACCCGCTGGAGCTGACGCCGGTGTCGCCGCAGGGGGACTCGCCGGCGCTGCCGTTCGTCTTCGACATTTCGATGGGGGTGCGCCGCGGCGATGCCGGACTGCAGGCGGAGCTCGACGACTTCATCGGACGGCGCCGCGCCGACATCGACCGGATTCTGGACGACTACGGCGTGCCGCGGATCGAGGGCGGCCGCTGATGCCACGGACAGTGCGGTGGCCACGGATCACACGGATCGCACGGATTGCACGGGTGCTGGCCGTGGCCGCCGGGCTGATCGCCGCGGGCTGCGATCGGGAGGCCCGGCGCTACAAGGATCTGCCGGCGTCTGCGAATCGGGAGACCGGGGTGCGCGTGACCGAGTTCCAGCCGGGAGCCTCGCAGCAGCAGGCGCCGGTGAGCAGCCCCTACCAGGGGAACGCGTGGGGGATCGGCGAAGGCAAGCGGCTGTACAGCGCGTTCAACTGCGCGCCGTGCCACGGCGTCAACGGCGGCGGCGCGATCGGGCCGCCGCTCATTGACGACAAGTGGATCTACGGCGGCCAGCCGGACCAGATCTACGCGACCATCTCGCAGGGACGGCCGGACGGCATGCCGTCGTTCGGCGGTCACGTGCCGACGCAGCAGATCTGGCAGCTCGTCGCCTACGTGCAGGCGATGTCGGGGCAGGTCGAAGCGTCCATCGCGACCAGCCGCAGCGACGATCAGATGGCCGCCCTGCCCGAGTCGCGCCAATCGCGGCAGAAACCGGTGCAGACGGGCCACCGCTGATGCCGCACCTGCAGTCGATCCTCCACCCGGCGGGCATCCAGGCGCAGCGCATCAGCGAGCTGTGGTGGACGATGTTCTGGATCTGCACCGCGGTCTGGTTCGCGGTCGCGATCGCGGCATCGATCGCGATCGTCCGCGGACGCCGCGCCGCCGCGGCCGACACCAGCCAGTCGACCATCACGCGCAACGTCGCCATCGCCGGCGGCGTCAGCCTCGTCGCGCTGTTCGCGCTGCTCTTCCAGAGCGTCGTCATCGGACGCGCGCTCGACACGCTCCGCTCCCCCGATGCGCTCCGCATCCAGGTGACCGGCAATCAGTGGTGGTGGGACGTGCAGTACGACCATCCCGTTCCGTCCCTGCGCGTCACCACGGCCAACGAGATTCACATCCCGACCGGGCGCCCTGTCGTCTTCAACCTGCTGTCGACCGACGTGATTCACAGCCTGTGGATCCCCAACCTGCAGGGGAAGATCGATCTGATCCCCGGACGGCTCAACGAGCTGTGGCTCCAGGCCGACACTGCCGGGGTCTACCGCGGCCAGTGCGCCGAGTACTGCGGCCTGCAGCACGCCAGGATGGCGCTGGTCGTCGTGGCGGAGCCGCCCGAGCAGTTCGAGCGCTGGCTGACGGCGAACCGTGCGCCGGCGCCGCCGCCGGTCTCGCCGGAGCAGCAGCGGGGCAGGGACATCGTCGAACGCGGTCCGTGCGCGATGTGCCACAACATCACCGGCACCCTCGCCGGCGGCCGCACCGCTCCCGATCTCACCCACATCGCGACGCGCAGCACCATCGCGGCCGGATCGGTGCCGAACCTGCGCGGCTATCTCGCGGGCTGGATCGCCGATCCGCAGTCGATGAAGCCGGGTAACCGGATGCCGCCGCAGGGACTGCGCGCGGAGGAGCTGCAGGCGGTGCTCGCCTACCTGGAGACGCTGAAATGAGGGGGCCGACCGGGGAGGAGAAGAAGCGGCACGACGAGCAGCTTCACGCCCGGGTGGTCCACGACGATCCGCGCCTCGACGCGGCCGCGCTCGAGCACGACCGGCAGCTGCTCGGCCGCGTCTGGAAGAACTCGCGCGGCTTCATCGGCTGGCTCGCCGAAGTCGATCACAAGGCGATCGGCCGCCGCTTTCTCGTCACCGCCTTCCTGTGGTTCGCGCTGGGCGGGATCCTCGCGGCGCTGATGCGGCTGCAGCTGTCGCGCCCCGAGAACACCTTCCTCGGTCCGGACCTGTACAACCAGGTGTTCACCATGCACGGGACGACGATGATGTTCCTGTTCGCCGTGCCGGTGGTGCTGGCGATGGGCATCTACTTCGTGCCGCTGATGATCGGCGCGCGGACGATGGCGCTGCCGAAGCTGCTCGCCTACAGCTACTGGATGATGCTGTTCGGCGGCATCTTTCTCTACGTCATGTTCCTGGGGAACACGGGGCCGGACAACGGCTGGTTCAGCTATCCGCCGCTCGCCGGGCCGGAGTTCGGCTACGGCAAGCGCGCGGACGTCTGGGCGCAGCTCATCACGTTCTCCGAGGTCTCCAGCCTCACCACCGCGACCTGCCTGATCACGACCATCCTCAAGCACCGCACGCCGGGCATGTCGCTGAACCGCATGCCGCTGTTCGTCTGGGCGATGCTGATCGTCTCGTTCATGATCCTGTTCGCCATGCCGGCGGTGATGGTGTCGAGCACCTGCCTGATCCTCGACCGGCTCGTGAGCACGCAGTTCTTCAATCACGCGGAAGGGGGCGACGCCCTCCTGTGGCAGCACCTGTTCTGGTTCTTCGGCCACCCCGAGGTCTACATCATCTTCGTCCCCGCGCTCGGGATGATGTCGGAGGTCATCGGGACGTTCACCCGCCGGCCGGTGTTCGGCTACCTGGCGATGGTGCTGTCGATGGTGTCGACGGCCTTCATCGGCTTCGGCGTGTGGGTGCACCACATGTTCGCGACCGGCCTGCCGCAGTTCGGCCAGAGCTTCTTCACCGCCGCGAGCATCATGATCGTCATTCCCACCGCGGTCCAGATCTTCGGATGGATCGCGACGATCTGGACCGCCCGCGGCCTGCGCGTGACGACGCCGTTCCTCTACATGGCGTCCTTCTTCTTCATCTTCATCATCGGCGGGCTCACCGGCGTGATGCTGGCGTCGGTGCCGCTCGATCGCCAGGTCCACGACACCTATTTCGTCGTCGCTCACTTCCACTACGTGCTGATCGGCGGCTCCACCTTCCCGCTGCTCGGCGCCATCGTCTACTGGTTCCCGAAGATGACCGGACGGCTGATGAGCGAGCGGCTGGGCAAGGCGAGCTTCTGGCTGCTGTTCGCGGGCTTCAACCTGACGTTCTTCCCGATGCACCTGCTCGGGCTGTACGGGATGCCCCGGCGCGTCTACACCTACCCCGCCGGCCTCGGCTGGTTCAACATGAACCTGCTGGCGACCATCGGCGCCGGCATCATCTTTCTCTCGCTGCTGCTGTATCTGATCAACGTGATCGGCAGCGCCCGGCATGGCGCGGCCGCCGGCGACAATCCATGGGAGGGCTCCACCCTCGAGTGGGCGACGTCGTCGCCGCCGCCGTCCTATAACTTCCATCCCCAGCCGACCGTCGCCAGCCGCGAGCCGCTGTGGCACCCCGAGCTGACGCCGCCGCCGGTGATCGGGCTCGATTCGGACCACAAGGAAGTGCTGGTCACGCACGTGCTCGACGCGGAGCCGGACCATCGCTATCCCGTGCACGGGCCGTCGCTGTGGCCGCTGGTCGCGGCGCTGGCGACGTCGCTGATGTTCATCTGGTCGATCTTCAATCCGTGGGGCACGGTCTGGGGCTCGATTCCGATCCTGCTCGCATTGATCGGCTGGTTCTGGCCCACGCAAGGGAAGAAGAAGCTGGAGCGCGGAGAGTTCGGCACCCGCCTGAGCCTGAGGGAGGGATTGTGGTGAGCGGGCGCGCCTCCCGGGCGGCGCTCGACGTCAGCCCGCTGCCGACCTACGCCTTCGGACACCGCAGCGTTCTCTGGTGGGGGACGATGTGCATGATCGCCATCGAGGCGATGGCGTTCGCGCTGGTGATCACCAGCTACCTGTATCTGAAGGGACGGGTGCCGCACTGGCCCGACGGCGTGCCGACGCCGCGGCTGTTCTGGGGCACGCTGAACGTCGTCATCATGCTGGTCTCGGCGGTGCCGAACGAGCTGACCAAGCGCGCGGCGGAGCGCTTCGATCGGCGCGGCGTGCAGATCTGGCTGACGACATCGGTCGCCTTCGCGGCGGCGTTCACCGTCGTCCGCTTCTTCGAGTTCTCGGCCTTGAACGTGCGCTGGGACACCAACGCCTACGGATCCGTGACGTGGGTGCTGCTCGGATTCCACACCGTTCACGTGCTCACCGATCTGCTCGACTCCGCGGTGCTGAACGTGATGGTGTTCACCGGTCCGATGGACGAACACCGGTTCGTCGACGTCTCGGAGAACGCGTTCTACTACTACTTCGTCATTGCCACCTGGCTGCCGATTTATGGCGTCCTCTACCTTGCCCCACGGATCGTCTGAGCCGGCGCCGCGCCTGCTGGCGCTGTGGGCGGGGATCCTCGCCGGGCCGCTCGTGTGGGCGGCGCTGCTGCAGACCAACTACATCCTCTCGTATGTCGCCTGCGAGCAGCGGCAGAAGTGGATGCTGCACCTCGCGACGGCGATCGCGCTGGCGCTGGTCGCGGCGGCGGCCGCGGCGGCGTGGCGCGCCGCGCCGCCGCGGCAGGACGACGAGCATGCGAGCGAACATCCGGGCGGCACCAGCCTTCTCCGGCGGCGCTTCATGGCGCTGGGAGGACTCGCGTTGTGTGCATGGTTCGCCGTCGTCATTCTCGCGACGGAGATCCCGGCGCTGGTGCAGCACCCATGCACGTGGTGAGCGCGTTCGAACACTGGGAGCTGCACCCCGCAGTGGCCGCGCCGCTGCTGCTCTCGGCGGCGATGTACGCGGCGGGCGTCGCGCGGCTCTGGAGCCGGACGCACGGCCGGCGCGGACTGCCGACCCTGAGCGTCGCGGCGTTCGCCGCGGGATGGCTCGTCGCCGCGGCCGCGCTGGTCTCGCCGATCGCGTGGCTGTCCGGCATCCTGTTCTCAGTGCACATGACCCAGCACACGCTGCTGATGCTGATCGCCGCGCCGCTGATGGCGTTCGGCCGCCCGCTGTTCGCGTTCCTGTGGGCGTTCCCCGCGGCACGCCGCGAACGGATCTCGACGGCGTTCCGCGGCGCGCGGTTCCTTCGCCTCTGGCGGTCCGCGACTGCTCCCCTCGCGGCATTCCTCATCCAGGCGGCCGCCCTCTGGATGTGGCACCTGCCCGTGCTCTATCAGGCGGCGCTCGCCGATGAGAGCGTCCATGCCGTGCAGCATCTCTCGTTCGTGGCCGCGGCCTCGCTCTTCTGGTGGGCGATGGTCCACGGACGCTACGGACGTCAGGGCTACGGCCTGGCCGTCGTCTACGTCTTTCTCACCGCGATCCACAGCGGCGCGCTCGGCGCGCTCCTGACGGTGGCGCCGTCCCCGTGGTACAGCTACTACGTGAGCCAGGGCGCCGCCTGGCGCGTGGACCCGCTCGGCGATCAGCAGCTCGCCGGTCTGCTGATGTGGATACCGGCCGGCGTGGTGTTCATCGTGCTCGGGCTGGCATTGTTCGCCGCGTGGATGGGCGAAGCGGAGCGGCGCGTTCGCCTCGGCGCCACCGACGCGGCGTCGCGCACGCTGCTCGTGCTGCTCGCGGCCGCCGCCTTCTCGTCAGCGTGCGGCGCGGACTTCACGCACGAAGCAGAGACGCTCACCGGCGGCAGCGTGCACCAGGGCAAGACCGCGATCGGCAAGTACGGGTGCGCCGGATGCCACACCATCCCCGGCATCGATCGCGCCCGGGCAACCGTCGGTCCGCCGCTCACCGCCATCGCGCAGCGGCATTATCTCGGCGGCCACCTCGTGAACACGCCGGACAACATGATCAAATGGATCCAGTATCCGCAGCGCGCCGATCCCGGCAACGCGATGCCCAACCTCGGCGTCACGGATCAGGATGCGCGAGACATCGCGGCCTACCTGTACACACTCCGTTGAAGGCACGATCACACGGAAGACACGGAGCAAACAGAGGGACCCGTGCTGTCCGTGCTGTCCGTCGCGCGTGACTCTGGACTCGTGCTGTCCGCGCGATCGGCGGCGTCAGGCGGAGGAGCGGACCAGCTCGCGGCGCCACAGCATGGCGCGGACGACGCGGCCGACCTGGGATGGCAGGCACGGCTTGGACAGGCACAGGTCCGCGCCGGCCTCGCGCGCGAGATCCGGATCGTCGCCGAAGTTCTGGCCGATGAGAGCGACGACCGGGGTGTCCGCGGTGCGCGGATCGGCGCGCAGCTGCCGGATGGCTTCGCAGCCGTCGACCCGCGGCAGCGCCAGATCCATCAGGATGACGTCCGGATGCGCGCTCCGCGCCGACGCGACCGCCCGCTCGCCGTCGTCGGCGGTCATCACGCGGAACCCGCAGAACTCGAGATACTCGCCGTAGAGCGTGCGCGCGTCGAGCGAGTCGACCACGATCAGAACCAGGGGCGACATGCCCCGGGCAGAATGCCTGCGGCATGCCAGCATTTCCGCCCGCAATTCGCTGAAATCGGGCCCGGGCCCGAGGACCGCGCTGACAGAATCGTGAAGGGGATTGCAGAATTCGAACATGCCCGCGGCTGTGCGGCGGACGCACAGTCGCGGTGAAGCCGAACGTCCGCAACATCTTGCGTGTGCGGCGCTTCGGGGAACGAGCCTTGCCCCTGTGAAGGAGCGGAGGTCTCATTCGTCATGTTGAAAGCCGTTGGTGCAGCCGTCGGAGCGTCCCTGGTGCTGCTGTTTCTCGCGTCGGTGGCGTCCCGTCTGACCTGGCTGCCGCTCGAATTCTAATCAGTGTCCGCTGCCGCCCTCTCCTGACACCGCCTTCACCACCTCGCCGAGCACCTGCTTGGCGTCGCCGAAGGCCATGAGGGTCCGGTCGTCGTAATACAGCTCGTTCTCGATCCCGGCGAACCCGGGGTTCATGGACCGCTTGATTGCGACGACCGTCTTTGCCTTGTCGGCATCGATGATCGGCATGCCGAAAATCGGACTCCCCTTGTCGTGGCGCGCCGCCGGGTTGACGACGTCGTTGGCGCCGACGACGAGGCACACGTCCGCCTGCGGCATCTCCGGGTTGATGTCGTCCATCTCGACCAGCGCCTCGTAGGGAATCTCGGCCTCGGCGAGCAGCACGTTCATGTGGCCGGGCATCCGTCCCGCCACCGGATGGATCGCGAACTTCACGTCCACGCCGCGCCTGGTGAGCTGGTCGTACAGCTCGTGCACGCGATGCTGGGCCTGCGCCACCGCCATCCCGTAGCCGGGGACGATGACGACGCGGTCGGCGTGGGTCATGATGTCGGCGACGTCCTGCGGCGTCGCGCTCTTGACCGTCTTCGCCTCCCCGATCGCGGCCGCCGCCTGCACCTGGCCGAACGCGCCGAACAGCACGTTGGCGAACGACCGGTTCATCGCCCGGCACATGATGATCGACAGGATCAGGCCCGACGATCCGTCGAGCGCGCCGGCGATGATCAGCAGCTTGTTCTGCAGCACGAACCCCATCGCCACCGCCGCCAGGCCGGCGTACGAGTTCAGCAGCGAGATGACGGTCGGCATGTCGGCGCCGCCGATCGGCAGGATCAGCAGCACGCCGAAGGCGAGCGACAGCACGACCAGCGCCACATACGCCGGCCAGAAATGCGGATCGCCGAACGCGAGATAGACGCCCGCGACGATCGCGATGCCGAGCAGGAGGAAGTTGACGAAGTTCTGGTTGCGGTAGGTGATCGGCCGGGTCGGGATGACTTCCTGCAGCTTCCCCGCCGCCATCAGACTGCCGGTGAACGTCAGGAACCCGAGCATCACTTCGAGCGCGATGGCCGAGACCCGGAACGTCGTCAGCTCGCCGTGCTCCAGCCAGATGATGTACTTGGCGGTGCCCACCAGCCCTGCCGCGAGCCCGCCGAAGGCGTGCGACAGCGCCGTCCGCTGCGGCACGGCGGTGAGCGCGACACGCGACAGCGGGATCCCCGCGATCGTGCCGGCGACCAGCGCCACGGCGATCCACCGGTAGTCGACGATCTCGGGCGCCAGGAGCGTCCCGACGATCGCCGCCGCCATCCCGCCGACGCCGGCGGCGACGCCGCGCCGCGCCGTGCGGGGATGATTCAGCCACCGCAGCGAGAGGATGAAGAGGATGGCGGCGAGGAAGTAACTGGCCTGGATGAAGTGCTCGTTCACTTCTGCTTCTCGCGGAACATCTTGAGCATCCGATCGGTGATCAGGAACCCGCTCACGATGTTGGTCATCGACGCGGCCACCGCCACCACGCCCAGCAGGGTCGTCAGATCCGACTCCCGCTCGCCGGCGATCAGGATCGAGCCGACGACCGCGATCGCCGAGATCGCGTTGGTCAGCGACATCAGCGGCGTGTGGAGCAGGCGCGAGACGTTCTGAATGACCTGGAAGCCGACGAACGTCGCCAGCATGAACACGAAGAGCATCGACCAGAAATCGAGCGAATCCATGGCTTGGGAATATATCCGATTGCACCGGGCGCTGCCCGCTCCCCGCGGTCCGCTCGCCGCTCGCGGCTCGCTCCCCGTTGCCCGATCCCCGGCCCCCCGACTTGTGATATTAGTTGTGGCCATATATGGGCACGACATCGCTGGCGCGGGAGCTGAAACGCGGCAGCGCCGAGCTCCTCATCCTCGCCCTGCTCGAAGAGCGCCAGCGGCACGGCTACGAGATCGGCCAGTTGATCGCGAGCCGCTCGGACGGGGAGATCAACTTTCACGTCACCTCGCTCTACCCGACGCTCTATCGCCTCGAGGACCGCGGGCTGATCGAAGGGCGCTGGGTGGAGCGTGAAGGTCAGCGCCGGCGCCGCTACTACAAGCTGACGCGCAGCGGCCGCGCGACGCTGGCGCGCCAGCGCGGCGTCTGGGACACCTTCTTCTCGGCGCTCAATCGCGTCGCCCGGATACGGACCGCGTCATGAACTGGAAAGCCCGCCTCGCCGCCCGGCTGCCGCTCGATGACGACGTGCTCGAAGAGCTCGCGCAGCATGCCGCCTCCACCTATGCGGCGGCGCGGGCGGACGGCCTCCCGGCCGCGGACGCGATCGCCCGCGTCGACGCGCAGATCGAGGCCTGGCTGGCGAACCCGGCGCTGCTCCGCCGCCGCGGCCGGCGTGCCCCCGCGGTCACGCCGCCGTCCGGCTCCGGCGGGCGCCTCACCTCCATCCCCCAGGACGTCCGCTATGCCCTGCGCCTGCTCGGCCGCGAGCCGGTCTACGCCGCACTGGTCGTCGCCACGATGGCGTTGGGGATCGCGGCGACGACGACGATCGGCAGCGTCGCGTATGGCGTGCTGCTGAAGCCGCTGCCATGGGCGGACGCGCCCCGGCTGGTGCGCTTGTACGAAACGCGTCAGGGCAGCACCCGCCGCTTCAACCCGATGATGACCAATGCCGCGTTCCTGGCCTGGCGGGAGTCGCCGTCGGCGACGCTCGACGCCATCGAGGCGTGGTCGGGCCGGCGCGCGGTGATCGGCAGTGACGAGCAGCCGGAGCGCGTGCAGACTGCCGCCGTGACGGCGGGACTCCTCGATGTCGTCGGCGCCAGGCCGCTGCTCGGCCGGCTGTTCCTGCCGCAGGATGCCGAAACAGGGCGCCCGCGCGTGGTGGTCCTCTCCTACGGCTTCTGGCAGGAGCGCTTCGGCGGCGCCGCCGACGTCGTCGGACGCACGCTGCGCGTTGGCGGCACGCCCCATACGATTGTCGGCGTCACCCCGGCGTCCTTCATGTTCCCCGATCGGGCGACGCGGGCGTGGACGCCGTTCATCGTCGTGCCGATGGTGAGCAAGACCTCGCCGGCGCAGTCGATACAGTTGTTCCAGGCGCTGGGCCGGCTGCGGCCCGGCGTCACGCCGGAGCAGGCGGCTGCGGAAGGCAGCGCGCGCGGCCGCACCGTGCCCTCCCGCGGACCGGTGGTGATGGCCGTGTTCGGCAGCGACGGGGCGGTCGAAGTCTCCGCCATTCCGATGCTGCAGGCCCTGACCCGCGACGTCCGCCCCGCGATCGGGATCCTGTTCGTGGCCGTGCTCCTCCTCCTCGCCACCGCGACCGCGAATGCCGCCAGCCTGCAGCTCGCGCGCGCGTCAGTGCGCCGCCGCGAGCTTGCGATCCGCGCGGCACTGGGCGCCGGCCGCGGCCGGCTCGTGCGGCAGACGCTCGTCGAGAACCTGCTGCTCGGGCTGCTCGGTGGCGCGGCGGGCCTCGCGCTGGCGGCGCTGATGCACCGCGCCCTTCCGGCGCTGCTGCCCGCCGATTTTCCGCGCGTCGACGATCTCGTCTTCGACTGGCGCATTCAGGCGTTCGCCATCCTGGTCTCGATTCTCGCGGGGCTGGGCTGCGGACTGCTCCCGGCGCTGCACGCCGCGCGCGGCAGCGTCGTCCCCGCCCTGGTGGAAGATTCGCTGGCGCCGGTCGGCGGCGGCATGCGCACCGGGACGGCCCGCGCCCGCGCCTTCATCATGGCCGCGCAGGTCGCGATCGCGTCGGTGCTGCTGGTCGGCGCCCTGCTGCTGGTCCGCAGTTTCACCGCGATGACGCACGCCAACCTGGGATACGACGGCACCAACGTGCTGTCCGCGCGTCTGATCCTCGCCGATCGCCTGTTCTCCGAGGAACGGCGGGTGCAGATCGTCCAGGACATTCTCGGCCGCATCTCCGGAATGGGCGTGACTCGCGCCGCGGCGGCGACGGCGCTCCCCTTCACCGGCGGCGAGATGCTGTCGTCCTTCCCCGTCAAGAAACGCGACGGCTCGACGGTCCAGGTGCAATCGGGTTCCCGCCAGGTCACGGCCGGATATTTCGCCGCGCTCGGACAGCGGGTCGTCGAAGGACGGGAGTTCACCGCGGCGGACGCCACGACGGGAGGGAGGGTCGCGATCGTGAATCGCGAGTTCTCGCGCAGATATCTCGACGGCCGGGCGCTCGGCTGGACGCTGCCCGGCGCGGACAACACGACCGTGGCCATCGTCGGCGTCGTCGAGGACACCGCGCGCAACAGCGTGGGAGACGCGGCGCAGCCGGACGTCTATTTCCCGATGGCGCAGCGGCCGCTGTATGCGTCCGACATCCACCTCGTCGTCCGGACGGCCGACGATCCGGCCCGCATCGTCCCGGCGCTACGCGCGGTTGTCCGTCAGGCGGCCCCGGCGGCGCCCCTCGAGTCGATCATGACGATGGAGGATCGGGTGTCGGAGAGCCTGGCGAAGCCGCGGCTCTACGCCGTGCTGCTGGGCACGTTCGCGCTGTTCGCGCTGGCGATTGCCGGCGTCGGGCTGTTCGGCGTGCTCTCGTACAGCGTGGCCCAGCGCGCCAGAGAGATTGGCGTGCGATCCGCGCTCGGCGCGCAGGTGCGGGACATCGTGGCGCTGGTGGTGCGGCAGTCGATGGCGATCGCGATCACCGGGCTCGCCATCGGCCTGCTGACGTCGCTGTGGCTGACGTCGGCGCTGCAGCGCTACCTGTACGGCGTCGCGCCGCGCGACGCGGCGAGCTTCGCCGCGGTGGCGTTCGTGCTGCTCGCCGTCGCCGCGATCGCCAGCGTCGTTCCCGCGCGGCGCGCGGCGCGCGTCGATCCGGTGCGCGTGCTGCGTTCGTAATCGAAGGAGGCGAAGGAGGGCGAAGAGGCGAAGGAGTTCGAAGGAGCTCGAAGGAACGCGCTCTCTGTTTCGGTCGGGACGTCGAAGGGGCGAAGGTCGAAGAAGATTGGCGGATCCTCGCGCCGCAGCGGGCTCCTTCGACCTTCGCCCCTTCGACCCTTCGACCTTCGACCTTCGCCCCTTCGAGCTCCGACAGAAACGAGAAACCGCGCTCCTTCGCGCTCCTTCGCTCCTTCGGCTCCTTCGCGCTCCTTCGCTTCTTCGCCTCCTTCGACTCCTTCGATTGAGATCTCAGCGCAGGGCGCGATCGATCGCCGCCTGCGCCAGCGGCATCATGACCGCGTAGCCGGCGGCGTTGGGGTGCAGATCGTCCGCGGTCAGCTCCGTCTTCATGACGCCGCTGGCGTCGAGCATGGCGGTGAAGTAATCGAGGTAGACGTGGCCGTTCGCGGCGGCGTACTGCTTCATCCAGTCGTTCAGCGCCCGGATGCGCGACATCGGCCGCGACGTGGTCTGCGGCACGCCCCGCTCGGGGGTGTGATACGCGCTGGTCGGAAGGATGCTGGACAGCACGACCTTGATGTTGTTGGCCTTGGCCAGCTCCGCCATCGACATCAGGTTGCGCTGGATGTCTTCGTCGGTCATCGTGCCGGTGTTGCCGGCGATGTCATTCGTGCCGGCGAGGATGACGACCGCCTTCGGCTTGAGATCGATCACGTCGGGACGGAAGCGGATGAGCATCTGCGGGGTGGTCTGCCCGCTGATGCCGCGCCCGACGTAGGACTTGCCGGGAAAGAACGTCGACGCGAAGCGCGGCTGCGGCCAGGCGTCGGTGATCGAGTCCCCCATGAAGACGACGCGCGGCTCGCCGCCGGCAGGCGGCGGCAAGGTGCGGTTCGCGTCCCGGTAGCGGTTCAGTTGAGCCCAATCGCGGAGCCTGGCGTCGTTGCGCAGCAGCGCCTGGAGCGCCGTGGCCATCTCCGGGCAGGTGGGATCGATCTGCGGCGCCTGCGGCGCCGGAGCCTGGACGCCCATCACGGCCACCGCCGCGAGCGCCATCATCGTTCGAGTCATTCCGCCCCCTCCGTCATGCCGTGTGAAAAGATTGTGGCAGGGGCTGCATCCTAAACCAATTGCGGCCAGGAGGCGTATTCCCGACCAACCGATGGAAACCACCCCTGTTTCGCGGCGCGCGGCCGGACTTGCCGCCGGACTGCTTGCCGCGCTGGCGCTGATGAATCCGCTCGACGCGCGCCAGACGTCCGCCGGCGGCGGATGCCGGATCTCGGGACGCGCCACGAGCGGCGCGACGCCCCTGCCCGGCGTGGCGATCACGCTGAAGATTGGCGATGT
Source organism: Vicinamibacterales bacterium (assembly GCA_035699745.1). Lineage (NCBI taxonomy): Bacteria > Pseudomonadati > Acidobacteriota > Vicinamibacteria > Vicinamibacterales > Vicinamibacterales bacterium. The sequence goes on along the minus strand of DASSPH010000020.1, from coordinate 25,604 downwards.
GGTCCGCGCCGCGACCTCGACCGAAACCGATGGCGCGTATTCCGTCGCGCTCGCCCCGGGCGAGTACACGCTGACGGCGGAGCTGGCCGGATTCACCCGGGTGCAGCGCCCGCTCGTCGTCGCTGACCCGGGCGCTGCCGGCTCCGGGTGCGCGCAGACCGTCGACGTCTCGCTCGTGCTGCCGCCGCGGCAGGCGCCGGCACCGCAGGCGGCCCGGGCCCCGCAGCGCGGAGCCGCGCCGACCAGCGTGGTGCCGGTCCAGCAGGCAGACACCGCCGCGCAGGCGCCGGCCGCGGATCGCGAGGCGGAGGAAGCGGCCGCCCGGCTGTTGCTGCCGGCGGGCTTCTCCACCGACGCGCCGTCCGATGCGATCGCGATCACCGGCGGCAACGCCAGCCTCGATCGCGGCCTGCTCAACGATCGATTCGACGCCATCGGCCGCGGCGTGTTCGATCCGGCGACGGGAGAGTTCGCCGCCGGCTTCGCGGGGGAACAGGGCGGACGCGGCGGTCCCGGGGGACGCGGCGGGTTCGGCGGTCCGGGCGGGCCCGGGCCCGGCGGACGCGGAGGCGAGGGACGCGGGGGACCGGGCGGGCCTGGCGGCCCGGGCGGATTCGTCATCGGCGGCCGCGGCGGCCAGCAGCAGCGCTACAACGGGACCACGAATTACACCTTCGGCGGATCCGCGCTCGACGCCGCGCCGTATCAGCTGCGCTCCGGATCCGCGGTCCAGGAACGTCCCTACACCCGCCAGTCGTTCGGGGGCACGCTGGGCGGGCCGGTGAAACTCCCGGGGATCTACGACGGCACGCGGCGCACGAACTTCACGCTCACCTACAACGGCAACCGCGGCAGCAACCTCTTCGATCAGTACGCGACCGTGCCGTCGCCGGCGATGCGCACCGGCGACTTCTCGGCGAGCGCGGCGCCCGTCATCGATCCCCGCACGGGACAGCCGTTCCCCGGCAACGTGATTCCGATCGAGCGCATGGATCCGGCCGCGGTTGCCCTGCTGCGCTTCATCCCGCTGCCGAACCTCTCCGGGCCGACGCGCAACTTCCACAACATCGGGACGTCGCAGTCCTCGGGCGACAACGTCAGCGTCCGCGTCACGCACAATTTCACGCCGGCGCCGGCAGGCGGACGCGGCGGGGGCGGACGCGGCGGATTCGCGGCGGGCGGCCAGCGGCCGGCCGGCGGCCGCGGCGGACGCGGCGCCGCGCAAGGCACCTCGGTGAACCTGACCGCGCAGCTGCAGTACCGCCGCAACCGGAACGATCAGCGCAACGTGCTGCCGGCGCTCGGCGGCGAGAACGCCGGCACCAACGTCGCGGTCCCGGTGTCGCTGAACGTCCGGCACGGACGGACGCTGCACGCGATCAGCGTCAACTTCTCGTCGACCTCCTCCAACACCTCGAACAACTATGCGGGCGTCGAGAACGTCGCCGGCGACATCGGCATCGGCGGCATCTCGACGGACCCGTTCAACTGGGGGATTCCGTCGCTGTCGTTCGCGAGCATCTCGAGCGTGCGCGACGTCACCCCCTCGAGGCGCAGCGATCGCCGCGTCGCCCTCTCGTACAACTGGACGCAGCCCTGGAAGACGCACCAGCTGCGGTTCGGCGGCGACTATCGTTTCGATCGCACCGCCAGCCAGTCGGATGCGAACGCGAACGGCGCCTTCGTCTTCACCGGGCTGTACGCGGCGGGCGGATCGCCTGTCGTGCGCAGCGGCGGCCTCGACTTCGCGGACTTCCTGCTCGGCCTGCCGCAGCAGGGCTCGGTGCAGTACGGCCCCGGCAACATCCGGATGACGGGCAAGTCGATGAGCCTGTTCTTCCAGGACGACTGGCGGAAGAGCGGCACGCTCACGTTCAATCTCGGCGTCCGTTATGAATTGATCTGGCCCTTCGTCGAGCGCAGCGGCCACATGGTGAACCTGGACGTCCCGCCGGACTTCACCGCGGCGGCGCCGGTGTTGCCGGGGGACAGCGGACCGTTCCACGGCACGTTCCCGTCGGGACTGCTGAACGCCGACACCAACAACGTCGCGCCGAGGGTCGGCGCGGCGTGGCGCATCGCACCGGGCACCATCCTCCGCGGCGGCTACGGCATCAGCTTCAACTCGGGGTCCTACGCGAACATCGCGCGCCAGCTCGCGGTGCAGCCGCCGTTCTCGACGAGCGACACGGTGATCGGCGACGCGGTCGTGCCGCTCGCGCTCACCAACGCGTTCCTCAACGCGGTGACCGGCGTCGCCAACACCTACGGCGTCGACGCCAACTACGCCCTGGGACGGGTGCAGACGTGGAACGCGGATTTCTCGCGCGACCTGACGCAGAACTGGAACGCCGGCGCCGGCTACACCCGCACCACCGGCGCGAGTCTCGACGTGATTCGCGCCCCCAACCGCGGGCCGGACGGCCTGCGCATCGAAGGGGTGCAGCCATTCCTCTGGCAGACCTCCGAAGGATCCTCCGTGCTGAACGCCGCCACGTTCCGCCTGCAGCGGCGGATGGTGAAGGGACTCGGCGGATCGATCGCCTACACGCTCGCCAGGTCGAAAGACGACGCCTCGAACATCGGCGGCGGCACGGTGGTGGCGCAGAACGACCAGAATCTCGCGGCCGAGTGGGCGCTCTCCAGCTTCGACCGCCGGCACCAGCTCTCCGGCAATCTGTCGTTCGAGCTGCCGTTCGGGCCCAACAAGCGCTGGCTGAACAACGGCGGCCGCCTCGCCGCGATCTTCGGACGCTGGCGCGGTTCGGCGAACGTCGTCTGGCAGTCGGGCACGCCGCTCACGCCCCGCCTGCAGGCGGCGGCGGCCGACGCGGCGCGCGGCACCAATGGCACGCTGCGCGCCGACTATCTCGGCGGGCCGATTCAGATCGCCGGCCCGACGATCGACCGCTTCTTCAACACCGAGGCGTTCGCGGTGCCGCTGCCGGGGACCTTCGGCAGCGCGGGCCGGAACGTCATCATCGGCCCCGGCAGCCGGCTGCTCAACGCGCAGTTCTCGCGCGACCTGCAGTTCGGCCGCACTCGCGGACTGACGGTGCAGTTCAACGCCAACAACCTGCTGAACGGCGTCAACTACACGCGGGTCGACACCACCGTGAACTCGCCGACGTTCGGCCAGGTGCTCGCCGTGGGGCCGATGCGCTCGGCGCAGCTCAATCTCCGCTTCCGGTTCTGACCATGCGATCGAGACGCCTGCTGCTGTCTGGAGTCGCCGCGGCGTCGCTGCTGGCGGCGCCTGTCACGCACGGTTTCACACCTCAGAGCCGCGGCCAGCAAAAGCCCCCGGTCTTCCGCGGCAACACGCAGGTCGTGTCCGTGGACGTCATCGTCCGCAACGGATCCGGCGGCGTCGTCCGCGACCTCACCGCGGCGGACTTCGAGGTGCTCGAGGACGGCAAGCCGCAGACGATCAGCAGCTTCACGTTCGAGGAGATTACCGACAAGCCGGCGAGCGCGGCGGCGGTGGACCTGCTCGCCGGAGCGGAAGCGAGGCTCGCCGAGGAGACGCGCCGCGCCCAACCCTCGGCGGCTGCGGCGGCAGAGGCCGGCACCGCGAAACCGCTGGCCTCTGAGGATCTCGCCGGCCGGCGGCTGATCGTGCTCCTCTTCGACATCAGCTCGATGCAGCCGGAAGACGTGCAGCGCGCCGTCGATTCCGCGACGAAGTACGTCAACGAGTCGATGAGCCCCGCCGACATGGTCGCGGTGGCGACGGTGAGCTCGATGCTCGACGTGCTGAGCGACTTCACGGGCGATCGCGCGAAGGTCGGCGCGGCGCTGGCGCGGCTCGGCTACACCGAAGGGACGGCCACGCCGCCGCCGGCCGCCGACACCGTCGCCACCGACGAACAGACCGCGGCGGACGAGTCCACCACGTCGGACGACACCGTGGCGATGGACATGTTCAACAACGATGTCCGTCTCCGCGCGCTGAAGGCGCTGGCCGAGACGCTCGCGCCGCTCGAACAGAAGAAGTCGATCCTCTATTTCAGCGCCGGCATGGAGCGGAGCGGCGAAGACAACCAGGTGGAGCTCCGCGCTGCGATCAATGCCGCGGTGCGCGCCCACGTCGCGATCTACCCGGTCGATACGCGCGGGCTGCAGGCGGTGGTCCCCGGCGGCGACGCGCGCCAGGCCAGCGGCCGCGGCACCGCGCTCTTCTCCGGCCGCGGCGTGTCGCAGCAGTTCGCGCGCCTCTCCGCGTCGCAGGACACGCTCGGCTCGCTCGCCGCCGACACCGGCGGGAAGGCGTTCATGGACTCGAACGACTTCGGCGAAGCGTTCGCGCGAGTCCAGCGCGACATGTCGGCGTACTATCTCCTCGGCTACAACAGCAGCAACACCACCAGGGACGGCCGCTTCCGCCGCATCCGCGTGCGCCTGAAGACATCGATCGCCGGCGCGCGGGTCGAGGCGCGGCAGGGGTATTACGCCGATCGCGACTTCGCGCACACCGCCAACACCGACCGCGAGACGCAGCTGCAGGAGATGCTGTTCTCCGCCGTCTCGGCGACGGACCTTCCCGTCCTGGTGAACGCCGGCTTCTTCCGGCTGGCGGCGGATCGCTATTACGTGCCGATCTCGATGGCGGTGCCCGGCTCCGCGATCCCCGTTCCCGCCGAGAAGGACCGGGACAAGATCGCGCTCGACGTGCTCGGCGTCGTGCAGGACGAGCAGGGGCGCCCGGTCGGCCGCATCCGCCAGACGATGAAGCTGCCGCCGGGATCGGTCGGCACGCTCACGTCGAAGCAGGTGCTGTATCAGTCGGCGGTCACGCTGCCGCCCGGGCGCTTCTCGATCAAGGTCGTCGTCCGCGAGAACACCAGCGGTCTCATGGGCTCGTTCGAAGCCCCCGTCGTGGTGCCCGAGCTGAAGCAGGCGCCGCTGAAGGTCAGCTCGGTCATCCTGAGCACCCAGGTGCAGCCCGCCAGGGAGAGCGGCAACAACCCGCTCGTGCGCAACGGCGAGCAACTGATCCCGAACCTGACGCACGTCGCCGGCAGGGATCAGAAGATGGTCTTCTACTACGAGGTCTACGACCCCGCCGCAGCCGAATCGACGGCGGACCTTCGCACCAGCCTCGCCTTCTACCGCGGCAAGGTGAAGGTCTTCGAGACGCCGGTGGTCGAGCGCGCCGCGATCGATGATCCGTCACGCAAAGCCGCCGTGTTCAAGCTCGAAGTCCCGGCCGGCTCGCTGCCGCCGGGACTCTACACCTGCCAGATCAACATCATCGACGCCGCCGCCGGCAGGTTCGCGTTTCCACGGCTGATGTTTCTGCTGCGGTAGCCGCCATCCGCTAGCCGCCAGCCGCGTTCCGCCCGAGGGTCCCGGGCGGGAGGGCGTCCAGCCAGCGATCGATCTCGGTCCACACGTTCGGCCGCAGCGACTGATTGTGGCCGGCGCCGGGCACGAGGAGCAGGCGCTTCGGGCCGGCGAGCGCGTCGAACACACGCTGGGAGTGCGACGGCGGCGTCTCGCGATCCGCGGCGCCGTGAATGAGGAGCACGGGGACTCTGATGCGCGGGGCGGCGGCGACCGGGGATGCGGCGTCGACGCTGAACCCGCCCTGCTGCTCCGCGAGCACGAACGCGCGCGCGATTGATCGGCGGGAGAAGACGAACGGCGCGCGCTCGGTCGCGACCGTGCGCAGATCGGAGAAGGTTTCAGCCGCGATCACGGCAGCGATGCGGGGATCGTCGGCCGCGGCCTGCAGCGCGACGGCCGCGCCGAGCGACGTGCCGATGAGCGCGGCGCGGCGGACGCCGATCGCGTCGAGCACCTTCTGCAGGTCCCGCTTTTCGAAGACGCCGTAGGTGCATGCGTCTCCGCCGGACTGGCCGTGGGCGCGGCTGTCGTAGGCGATGACCTGGAACCCGCGCGCGGTGAACCGCTGGATCGCGCCGGCGGCGCTGCCGCGGTTGTCGGCAATGCCGTGCAGGTAGACGATCGTGCCGGCAGCGGCGGCCGGCGGTCCGCACCGCCACCCGCGCAGCGTCACGCCGGCTCCCGTGAGCTCCACGTGCTCACAGCCGGCAGGCGCCGGCGCGATCGCGGCGCGCCGTCCCGGATGAAGCAGCCCGCCGGCGCCGATTTTCGGCAGCTGCGAACACGCCATCCCCGCTGCGAGCAGCAGCACACCAGCACCCACGCCGACGGTCCGCGCCTGACTCGTCCGCATCCTCATCTAGGATACGGAACGAGCGCGCTCCGCGATCGCCGATCACGTATCGGTAATTGGTGCGCTATCTCGGGCGGCCGGCAGGAAGCAGCGGGTTTCCGGCATTCGGCGAGGACGGGCGCGCCGCGGCTGCGGCGTCGCCGGGTACCGCCGCGCGCGTCACCACCGTTGCCCCTTCCACCAGCGAGCTCCCGATCACTTCCGTGTAGGTGGCGTCTGCCGCGCCGGTCTTCACCGGGAGCGGCGCGATCCCCTTGCCGCTCGGGATCCACAGGGTCGGCCCTTTCGGAGGCTGCTGCGCCGGCGTGCTCTCGAGCCGCGCGAGCACCTCGGCGGACGGCTTGAAGCGCAGGGCCGCCGCCGGCACGCGCAGCACCCCCTCACGCCGCGCGATCTCGACGGTCAGCGTCGCGGTCATTCCGGGCTTCAGCTTCAGCGCCGGATTGGGCGCATCGACGATTGCCGCATACGTCACCACGTTGTTCACCGACGTCGCGTTCAACCGGACCTGCGAAACCGTGCCGGAGAACCTGTCCGACGGATAGGCGTCGACCGTGAAGGTCACCGTCTGCCCCGCGGCGACCTGGCCGAGATCCGACTCGTCGATGCTGGCATTGAGCTGCATCTGCGTGAGGTCGGCGGCGATGATGAACAGCGTCGGCGCCGACAGGCTGGCGGCAACGGTCTGCCCCACGTCCACGTTGCGCGCGATCACCACGCCGTCGATCGGCGAGGTGATGACGGTCTTCGAGAGATTCACCTGCGCGGTCCGGACGCCCGACCGCGCCTGCGCGACGCGCGCCTCGGCGCCAACGAGCTGCGCCGCCGCGGTCCTGCTGTCGGTTTCGGCGGTCTGGAGGTCCGCCGCGGGCAGGAGCTGTCTGGCGGTGAGCTCGCGGGCGCGAACCAGCGCCGCATCGGCGGCGGCGCGCGCGACCCGCAGCCGCTCGACCTCGGCCTCGGCGCTCTGGAGCGCGGCCTGCGCCTGCTCGAGCGCGGTGGCGTACGTGGACGAGTCCAGCCGCGCGAGGAGCTGCCCTTTGCGGACCATCGAGTTGTAGTCGGCGTGCAGCGACTCGACCGTGCCGGAGATCTGGCTGCCCACCTGCACCGTGGTCACCGCCTGCAGCGTGCCGGTCGCCGACACGACATTGACGATGTCGCCGCGCGTCACCGCCGCGGTGGTGAGCGCCGGCGCCGGTTCGGCGCGCATCGAATAGTAGGCGCCAAACCCGACGGTGGCGGCGACGATGAGCCCGGCGGATGCGAGCGTGGTGCGCTTCATGACCGTGAATACGACCCGGACGGTGACGCCCTGATGGCGGCGCCATGACATTTCCGTGGCAGCGGGAAACCGCCCGCCGGGCAAGCGGGACGGCCGCTACACTGGCTAGACTGAAGGAAATGTCGGGACAGGACCCCGCCAGCGAGAAACCGCCGGCGCGTGTGCTCGTCGTCGAAGACGACCAGCACATCCGCGATCTGGTCGCGCTGCACCTCCGTCTCGAGGGGTTGGAGGCGGTGGCAGCAGGCGACGGCACCGAAGGTCTGCGGCTGGCGCGGAGCGAACCGTTCGACCTGATGATTCTCGACGTGATGCTGCCCGGGCTGGACGGCATCACGGTGACGCGCGCGATCCGCCGCGAGCCGCAGCTGCGGGACGTGCCGATCCTGATGCTGACGGCGCGCCGCGAGGAGTCCGACAAGGTCGACGGCCTGGAGAGCGGCGCGGACGACTACCTCACCAAGCCGTTCGGCATCCGCGAATTCATGGCCCGCGTCCGCGCGCTGCTGCGCCGGCGGCGCGCCGCCGCCGGCGCACCGGCCCATCAGGCGCCGGTGACCGCCGGGGGGCTGCACGTCGATCCGGCGCGGCGGCTCGCGCGGGTCGACGGCCGCGACGTGGAGCTGACCGCGCACGAGTTCGATCTGCTCTACGTCCTCGCCAGCAACCCCGGCATCGTGTTCTCGCGCGACGCGCTGGTCCAGCGCGTGTGGGGCAGCGACACCCACATCACCGAACGCAGCGTCGACACGCTGATCAAGCGCCTGCGCAAGAAGATCGAGAGCGATCCCGCGGCGCCGCGCTACATCTCCACCGTGTGGGGCACGGGATACAAGTTCACCGATGCCTGAACGCCGCTGGTATCGGAGCCTGTACTGGCGGATCGCGCTGGGCTACATCGCGCTGCTCGCGGTGCTGCTGCTGGTGCAGACGGCGCTCGCGGTCTGGCTCATGGATCGCGTCTGGGGCCAGGCGCGCACGCCGGCGGAGCTCGCCGACCTGGTCGCGCGGGACCTCTCGGCGAAGCTGGCGCAGAACCCGTCCTTCGACGTCGACGCGCACCTGCGCAGGGAATACGGGTCCGGGTACCAACCCTTCGTGGTCGTGCTGTCCGGGGATCCGCGGACGCTGTCCAATCGCTCCCCGGTGCCGCCGACCCTCGGCCGCGACGCGCGGCGCCGGCTCGAGCTGCGCGTCGACGACCGGCGTTTCGACGATCGGCGGTTCGACAGCGACGACCGCCCGGACGATCGCCGCGAAGACGGCCGCGGCGCCGCCGGCCGCATCATCACCGGGCGCGGCGGCGGACGGCGGTCGTTCGCGCTGTACTCGGAGATCGCCGTGTCCGGCAGCCGCGTCGGACTGGTGGCGGTGCCGGGCGGGCCGCCGCCTCTGTCGGAAGGTCTGCGCGAGATCGCCCCGACGCTGGCGCTGGTCGGCGTCGCGCTGCTGGGCGCCGGGGCGGCGCTGATGGCGCTGCTCATCTTCGGGCCGAGCCACAAGCGGCTGCGCGATCTGGAGCAGGCGGCGCGCGCGCTCGGCGAAGGGCGCACCGACGTCCGCGCCAACGACTCGGGGGGGGACGAGGTCAGCGGACTCGCCGCGACGTTCAACCGGATGGCGATGGACCTCGAGGCGCGCGCCGCCGCCCTCGCCGACTCGGACCGCGCCCGCCGCCAGCTCCTCGCCGACGTGTCGCACGAGCTGATGACGCCGCTCGCCGCGATCCGCGGCTACGTCGAGACGCTCGGCATGCCCGAGCTGACGATCGACGCCGCGACGCGAGCCAGATATCTCGACATCGCACACCAGGAAACGCACAAGCTGGAAGCGATCATCGGCGAGCTGCTCGATCTGGCGCGCCTCGAAGGGGGCGGCGGCACGCTCGATCGCGAGCCGGTGCTGGCGGCGGATCTGTTCCGCCGCGTCACGGACCGCCATCGTCCGGCGCTGCTGGAGCGCACCATCACGCTGACGACGTCTGTCGCCGAGGGCACGCCGCTGATCTACGGCGACGCCGATCGGCTGGAGCAGGCGCTGCAGAACGTTGCCGCCAACGCGCTGCGGCATACGCCCGACGGCGGCACCATCGCGCTGAAGGCGGAGCCGGCCGGCGATCGCGTCCGCATCACCATTGCCGATTCCGGTCCGGGGATCCCTCCCGAGCACGTGCCGCACATCTTCGATCGCTTCTACAAAGCCGACACTTCGCGCGCCGGCACCCGCGTCCCGTCGGGCAGCGGCCTGGGACTCTCGATCGTTCGCGCGATCGTCCACCGCCACGACGGCGACGTCCGCGCGTTCAACGCGCCGGAAGGCGGCGCGGTGTTCGAGTTCCTGCTGCCCGGTTCCGGCGATCGTCGATCCGGGATTCAGGATTAGCGATAACGGATCAAGGATTCATCCCGCCGGGCGTCAGGCTGATGTTCAGCGACTGTGCCTCGCCGGAGCGGATCTGCACGGTCGACGTGTAGGTCCGGAAGCCTTCCTTGCGGACCTCGAGGCGATGCGACCCGCCGGTCAACTGCACGACCAGGCGGCTGCCTCCTTCAGGGCTGTCCCAGCGCTCGCCATCGATGATCACCACCGCGTCGAGCGGCTGCACGCGCAGGGTCAGCGTGCCGAAGTCGCGGCTGTCGGCGCCGCGTCGCTCGGCCGGACGGTCGGGCAGCGGCATCGTCCGCTCCGGCCCTCGCGGGTCGCGCGGGTCGCGCGGGTCGCGCCGCTCGCGCGGGTCGCCGTAGCCCTGCGGGTCGTAGGGGTCGCCGCCGCGCGGCGCGCCGGGCGCGGGCTGCGGGACCGGTTCCTCCGGCGTTCCGGCCGGCAGCGGCTCGAGAATCGCCTTGAAGTGATACGTGGCGCCGGGCCGGAAGAGCGTCCGCTGCGTGTAGGTGCGGTGCCCCGGCAGGTACACGGAGATCTCGTGCTCGCCGGTCGGCAGGTCGAGGCGCTGGAACACGCCGTCGAACTGATCGACCACGCCGACATAGTAGCCGTCGACGTAGACCTGCGCGCTGCGCGGCTTCACCTCGAGCCGCGCGCTGGCCCAGGCGCGGCTGTAGTAGTAGGGATACCGCGGGTACTGCGCATAGTAGGGCGCATACCAGCCCGCGTAGAACGGATCGTAGAACGGGCTGTAGAACGGGGTGTAGAAGAACGGCCGGTAGTAGTAGTAGGGCCGGTAGAAGCCGACGCCGACGAAGACGCTCGTGCGCACGGGGGCGCGGCGAACGGCGCGTCTCTGCGCAGCAGCCTCCGCTGGCCACAGCATCGTCATCACGACGGCCGTCGTGATGCAGGCACAGCTGAAAATCACGAGACGCTTGGAAGTCACAGGATCCTCCGCATGGCAGGCATTGATGCTGCAAGCAACCCCGGTGCCTGCGGTCGAGCCGCGTCGGGGACACCGTGCGTCCTCTGAGGAGCACACAGCGTGTCCACGTGAGGTGTCAGAGGGGCGAAGGGCGAGGGTCGAGGGGCGAGGGGCGGCCGTCACAATTTCTTCACAGAACTTCGGCGTCCAGGCGCAGGCGGGCAGCGTCCTATTGATCAAGCGCGGACGGACTGTCGCACGCCTCACATCGCGACTCCTCCCAACGACGGTGCACAACGGGCGACGTCCGACGCGCGACTCTTTCAGGTCGATGATGTTCGTGCCGCGAACCACGAACATTGTCACACCCGCGCCGGCGGTTTTGCCGCCGGCGCGGGCCTTCAGGCTGAATCCCGCTCAGGAAAACAACCCGGACGTGGCGGCCAGGGCGGCCTTGACCCACGGTTCCGGGTAGAGGCCCATCACCACCGTGCCGATCGCGCAGATCAGGATCGCGACGAGAAGCGGGGCGCTGAGGCGGACGGCATCGGCGCGCGTCGGCGCGTCGATGTACATCCGGCTGGCGAGCACCAGGTAGTAATACAGCGCGACGATCGTGAGCACCGCGCCGAGCAGCGCGAGCACGTACATCTGCTGGTTGATGACGGCGCGGAAGATGAACAGTTTGGCCCAGAACCCCGCGACGAAGGGGATGCCGCCGAGCGACAGCAGGAACAGCAGCATGCTCAGCGCGAGCACCGGCGAGCGCTGCGCCAGGCCGCGATAGCCCTCCATCCGATCCGATCCTTCCGACGTCGCCACCGCCTGCACGACCAGGAACGCCCCCATGTTCCCGAACAGATAGGCGACGAGGTAGAAGAGCACCATGCCGGCGCCGTCGTCGGACATCGCCGCGATCCCCATCAGCATGTAGCCGATGTGCGCGACGCCCGAATACGCGAGCAGCCGTTTGACGTTCTGCTGCGGGATCGCCATCAGGTTGCCGGCGACGATCGTCAGGCCGGCCATTGCCGACACGACCGGCACCCACAGGAATGCCGCGCTGCCGGCCCCCTCGAGGTACAACCGGAAGACGACGATGAAGCCCGCGGCCTTCGGCGCCACCGACAGCCAGGCGACGAACGGCGTCGCCGCCGCTTCGTACGTGTCGGGCACCCACATGTGGAAGGGCACGGCCGCGATCTTGAACCCGACGCCCGCCAGCACGAGCACGAGCCCGAGCGTCGCCAGCACGTCTTCGGATGCCAGCGCACCGGCGATGGCGCCGATGGCGGTCGTGCCGGTTGCGCCGAACAGGAACGAGAAGCCGTAGAGCAGGATCGCCGACGAGACGGTGCCGACGAGGAAGAACTTCAGCGCGCCTTCGGGCGCGATCTCGCTGCGCTTCTGGAAGCCGGTCAGGAAATACAGCGGGATGGACATCAGCTCGAACGCCACGAACAGCAGGACCAGTTCGCGGGCGGACGCGAGCACGAGCATCCCCAGCAGCGACGTGAGCAGCGCGACGTGGTACTCCGATCCGCGCCGGGTGAAACGCTCCCCCGGCACGCCGAGCGTGGCGAGCACGCTGACCGCACCCGACACGAGGAACAATCGCTTGGCGAACAGCGCCAGCGGATCGAGCACGAAGGTGCCGCCGAACAGCGATCCCCCAGGCTGGAGGAGGCACGCCCAGATCGACAGCCCGATCAGGCCGATCAGCGACGTCCACCCGCAGCGGCGATCGGGAACCGCGGGGCGGAACAGCCCCAGCCCGAACACCAGGAGAATCAGTCCGCCGAGCGCCAGTTCCAGGCTCAGAGTCATGGGGCGATCCCCAGCCGCGTCAGCAATGGCACGGTCGCCGTGTCGATCGGCGCCACGATGATCCAGGGCACGACGCCGAACAGCACGAGCACGCCGGCGAGGAACACCAGCGCGACCCACTCCGTGCCCCGCGCATCGGGAAGGTTCTGGAAGTGCGGGTCGGCGCTCTTCGGGCCCCAGAAGATGGCGCGGACGACGCGGAGGACGTAGATCGAGGTGAGGAACGCGCCGATCACCGCCGGGAACAGCCACCACTGGTGGGCCGAGGCCCAGGCGCCGACGAACGTGAGGAATTCGGCGACGAACCCGGCGGTCGCCGGCAGGCCGAGCGACGAGAATCCGCCGATGGCGAACGCCGTCGCGATGCCCGGCATCATCGTCCCGAACCCGCCCATGGTGAAGATCGCGCGCGAGTGCGCCTTCTCGTAGACGAGACCGACCAGCGCGAAGAACAGCCCGGTCATGATCCCGTGCGCGACCATCTGGAACACCGCGCCGTTGAGCCCCTGCTCGGTCAGCGTCGCGATGCCGAGCATCACGATGCCCATGTGCGAGACCGACGAGTAGGCGACGACGTATTTCAGGTCGGTCTGCGCCATGGCGCTCAACGCCCCGTAGACGATGTTGATGCAGGCGATCGCGCCGACCAGCCACGCCCATTCGATCGCGCCCAGCGGCACGAGATCGAGCCCGAGACGGACGACGCCGTAGGCGCCGAGCTTCATCAGCACGCCGGCGTGGAGCATCGACACGGCGGTCGGGGCGGACGCGTGGCCGTCGGGCGACCAGGTGTGCAGCGGCCAGATGCCGGCGAGCACGCCGAAGCCGATGTAGAACGCCAGGAACACCCACCACTGCAGGCGGGGCGAGAACTGCGCCTGCTGCAGCGCGAAATACGAGAAGCTGGTCGAACCCGCGGCGGTGTAGAGCGCCAGGATGCCGACGAGGATGAACGCCGACCCGAGCAGCAGGTACAGCGTGAGCTTCATCGCGGCGTATTCCTTCGTCCCCACGCCGGTGCGATTGAACGCCCAGCCGAAGATCCCCTGCGGCCGCACTTCCCCGCTCGATCCCCAGATGCCGATCAGCAGGTACATCGGCAGCACGGCGATCTCGTAGAAGAGGAAGAAGACGAACAGGTCGAAGGAGACGAAGACGCCGAAGACGCCGGTGACGAGCAGGAGCAGCAGCGCGTAGAACTCCTGCCCGCGCGTCTTCACGGTCCACGACGCGAACACGCCCGCGAACAGGATGATCGCGGTGAGCAGGACGAGCACCAGCCCCATGCCGTCGATCGCCAGCTCGTAGGCGATGCCGAACGAGGGGACCAGCGGCAGCCGCTCGACGAACTGAAAGCCTGCCGCGCCCCGGTCGTAGGCGACGCACAGCCACACCGCCAGCGCCAGCGGAATCCCGGCCCCCACCGCGGCGGTCCAGCGCACCAGCAGCGGGCGGTGCCGTGCCGCCGCCATGATGACGAGCGCGGCCACGAACGGCGACCAGGTGATGATCGACAGAACCGGCAGCCCCGTCACCAGCTGACCCCCATCCACACGATCAGCGCCAGCAGTCCGAAGCCGAGCGCGAACACGTAGTCCTGCACCTTGCCGGTCTGCATCCGGCGCAGGGCGTCGCCGCCGTCGAGCGTCCACGCGCTGATCACGTTCAGCACGCCGTCGACCAGATAGCGATCGATCCAGCCGACGAGACGCGACAGCGCCAGCAGGATCGAGCGATAGATCGCCGCGTAGAGATCGTCCAGCCAGAATCTCGCGAGCGCCGCCCGGCGGATGGGCGCGAACGCCGCTGCGAGCGTATCGGCGCTGATCGCACGCCGCTGATACGTCAGCCACGCGAGCACGATGCCTCCCAGCGCGACCGCAATCGCCGCCGGCGCCGCCCACGCCGGCGCGTGGAACTCGGGTTCAGGCTGCGGCGGGCGGATGGTGAATGTGATGCCGATCGCGAGCGCGGCGATCGCCAGGATCCAGAGCGGCAGGGCCATTACCGGGTGCGGATCGTGCGCGTGGCCGGACGGGCGAGGTGCGAGGGGCGAGGGTCGAGGATCGAGGTGCGAGGGGCGAGGGTCGGTCGCGAAGAACACCAGGAACACCACGCGGAACATGTAGAACGCCGTGAGAAAGGCCGCGAGCAGCAGCATCGCGAACGGCACCGGGAAGCCGCCCGTCCAGACCGCGGCGAGCACTTCCTCCTTCGAGACGAAGCCGGCGAAGACCGGCACGCCGGCGAGCGACAGCGTGCCGACGAGGAAGACCGCGAGCGTCTGCGGCATGCGGCGCCCCAGCCCCCCCATCGCGGTGATCTCGTTGGTGTGGACGGCGTGGATGATCGCGCCCGCGCCGAGGAACAGCAGCGCCTTGAACACGCCGTGCGTCAGCAGGTGGAGGAACCCGGCAGGGGCGAACCCGGCGCCGATGGCGGCCATCATGTAGCCGAGCTGCGAGACTGTCGAGTACGCCAGCACCCGCTTGATGTCGGTCTGGACGCACGCCAGGATGGCGGCGAGCAGCGCGGTCAGCGCGCCGTTCCACGCGACGATCGACAGCACCTGCGGCGTCAGCGCGAACAGCCAGTCGAGCCGCGTCAGCAGGTACACGCCGGCCGTCACCATCGTGGCCGCGTGGATGAGCGCGGAGACGGGCGTCGGCCCCTCCATCGCGTCGGGCAGCCAGACGTGCAGCGGGAACTGCGCCGACTTCCCCATCGCCCCGAGATAGATGCAGAAGGTGATCACGCCGAGTCCCGCGAGCGGGATGCGGCCGTTGTCGGCGAGGAAGCGCAGCTGCATCAGGTCGAAAGTGCCCGTCGCGCCGTAGAGGAGAACGATGCCGACGAGCAGCCCGACGTCGCCGGCCTTCGTGATCCAGAAGGCCTTGAGCGCGGCCCGCGCCGCCTCCGGCTTGCGATACCAGAACCCGATCAGCAGGTACGAGCAGACGCCGACCAGCTCCCAGCAGACGAACAGCTGGAGCAGGTTCGGCGCCAGCACCACGCCCATCATCGAGAACGCGAACAGCGACTGGAACGCGTAGTAGCGGCCGAGCGCCGGCCGCGGCTCGTCGCTCAGATACCCGAGCGAGTAGATCTGGACCAGCAGCGATACCAGCGTCACCAGCAGGAGCATCGTCGCCGACTGCGGGTCGACCATCACGCCGACCGTCGAGAGCGGCCCGTGCACCCCCGGCAGCCAGGGCACCCGCGCGATCGACATGTCGTCGACCGCCGTCCACCCGAGCACTGCCGCGGCGAGCGCGCCGAGCGCGCAGGCGATCGACAGGAGCGCCGCCAGCCGTCCCGACCGGCGGAGCGGCGGCAGCAGCCCGATGACGAGGAACGACGCCGCCGGCAGCAGGAGCGCGGTCAGGGCGAACGTGAGCGGACTGGCAGCCATCCGTCAGCCCTTCAGCCAGTCGATGTGATCCGCGCTCGCCGTGCGGCGGGTGCGGAACAGGAGAATGACGATCGCCAGACCGAGCGCGATCTCGGCGACGGTGATGCAGATCGCAAACAGGGTGAAGATCATGCCGGTGTCGATGCCGCGGAACCGGCTGAACGCGACGAAGTTGATGTTCACCGCGTTCAGCATCAGCTCGATGCCGAGCAGGATGCCGACGGTGTTGCGCCGGGTCATCGTCCCGAAGAGCCCGATGCAGAACACGGTCGCGGCGAGCGTCAGGTAGGCGGAGAGTCCCACGCTAGTCCTCCGGCCTCGCGAAATAGCTCGCCGCCAGCAGCCCGACCACCAGCAGCACCGCCAGCAGCTCGAACGGCAGCGCGTATCGCGTGAGCAGCGACAGCCCGACCTGTTCGGTGAAATCGCCCGCGAGCGCGGGCTTCGGCAGATGCAGATCGGCGGCGTCGATCGCGCGGACGAGCACGGCGAGGAGCGCCGCGCACGCCACGCCCGCCGTGGCGACCCGCCGGCTGACGTGGGACAGGCGCTCGCCGACCAGCCGTTCGGTGACGACGATGGCAAAGACGACGACGGTGACGACGCCGCCGGCGTAGAGGAGGACCTGCACGGCGGCGAGGAACTCGGCGTCGAGCGTCAGGAAGATCGCCGCGGTCGAGACCAGCGCGAGCGCGAGCCAGAGGACGGAATGAAAGAGATTCCTGCCGAGCACGACCGCGAGCGCCGAGCCGACGAGCGCCGCGGCGCACGCCCAGAAGGCCATCGCGTCGAGCGTCACGCTGGCGCCCCGCTTCCGCCTTCCGGCTTCCCGCTTCCGGCTCCCGGCTTCCCGCTTTCAGCTTCCAGTTTCGCGCTTCCAGCTTCCTTCTTCGGGGGCTGTTGCATGTCGCGCAGGCGGTTGCCGGTGGCCCACGAGGGCACGTGCTGGAGGCCGAGCACGTGCAGCCGATCCTTGTCGAGCAGCATCTCGCGGCGGTCCGCGGTCGAGAGATCGAACGACTTCATCATCACGATCGCGTCGGTCGGGCAGACCTGCACGCACAGCTCGCAGAACTCGCAGGCGTAGAGCTCGAGGGTGAAGGTCCTGGCGTAGTTGCGCTTCTCCCCCTTCAGCATCTCGACCTTGATCACGGCCGGCGGACAGATGAACTCGCACAGGCGGCAGCCGATGCAGTTCTCTTCGCCGGTCTCCTTGTCGTAGGTGAGCGCGAGCAGGCCGCGGAACCGATCCGTGGCCGGACGGGTCACCGTCGGGTAGTGCACCGTGACCGGCTTGCGGAACAGGTTGACGAGCGTGATCCGCATGCCGCGCACGACCGCGCCGGCGATGGCCGCCGCTTCGGCGAGCGCGCTCCGCGGCGCCGGCGTCCGGGGCTGGTTATGCATGCGGCCCCCGCAGGACGATGAACACGGCCGTGGCGAGCAGCAGCAGGAGCGTCGCCGGCAGCATCAGCTTCCAGGACAGGCGCATGATCTGATCGGCGCGGATGCGGACGAAGCTCCAGCGGATCCACGTCAGCAGCAGAAAGACGCCGAGCGCCTTGATCAGGAACCACAGCGGCCCGAGCCACGCCGGGCCGGGCCCGGCCCAGGCGCCGAGGAACAACAGCGCGCCGAGGAACGAGGCGCCGAGCACGTGCGCGTACTCGGCGAGCTGGATCAACGCGAACTGCATCCCCGAATACTCGACGCGGAACCCGGCGACCAGCTCCGATTCCGCCTCGAGGATGTCGAACGGCGCGCGGTTCTCCGCCGCGACCGCGGCGACGATGAAGGCGAAGAACGCGAGCTGGCCGAACACCGGATAGGCGATGAACCACAGGCCCGACTGCGCCGCGGCGATGTCGGTCATCTTCAGCGATCCGGCGAGCATGGCGGGCACGAGCGCGGCGAACAGGAACGGCAGATCGTAGGAGATGATCTGGTTCACCGCGCGCATCACCGACAGCAGCGCATACTTGTTGTTCGACCCCCAGCCGGCCATGAACAGGCCGACGATTTCCATCGACGAGATCGCCAGGAAGAAGAGCACGCCGGTGTTCAGATCGGCGACGCCGAGCCCGGGCGCGAACGGAATGGTCGCGAAGATCAGCAGGCACGGGATCAGGAACACGACCGGCGCCAGGTGATAGACCGGCCGGTCGGCGCTCTCCGGCACCAGGTTCTCCTTCAGCAGCAGCTTGACGCCGTCGGCGATCGGCTGCAGCAGGCCGAGCGGCCCGACGCGATTGGGCCCGATGCGGATCTGCATCCAGCCGATCAGCTTGCGCTCCCAAAGGGTGAGGTAGGCGATGCCGATCATGAGGGGGGCGACGATCGCCACGATGAAGGCGAGGCTGACCACCGTCTCGTACACGGCCGGCCCCCAGGTCGGGCCGAACCATGTCTCGGGCCGCGTCTGGAGCCATTCGAGCCGGGTCGTCCAGTTCATCTAGGCGGCCTTCCCCACGGCGATCCTCTCGAGGGACACCGTGCCGAACATGGGCCCGAGCGCCGCGGTGGAGGCATGGGCGGCGGCGATGCGCACGCAGTCGTCGGGAAGCCGCTCGTCGAGGGCGGCGGCGAGCCGCGCCTGGCCATCGCCCTGCTTCACGAGGACATGGTCCTGGCTGCCGAGCCCGAGGCGCGACATCAGCCTGCTGTTCATCCATGCCCTGGGGTGGGCGGCGTCGCGGGTCGCCTGCAGCGGCGCCGAGCGCCGCACCAGCGGGTCGGCGAAGTAGATGGGCACGTCGGCGACGCGCTGGATGCCCTGCCCCGCTGCCGCAGGCGGCTGGGCCCCGGCCGAGATCTGGTTGGAGAGGAGCGAGCGGATGTCCTTGCCGTCCAGGCACTCGGCGCGCACCTGCTCGATCGTGTCGAGCTCGAACCCGGGCGCGCCCAGCATGCTGCCGAGCACGCGCAGCACCTTCCAGCCGGGGCGGGCCTCGCCCGGCGGCGGCACCACGGCGTGGAAGCCCTGCGCGCGGCCTTCGGTATTGACGAAGGTGCCCGCGGTCTCGGAGAACGCGCCGATCGGCAGGACGAGATTGGCGTAGTCGAGGCCGACGCGCCAGGGGCTGAGGGCGATGACGAACTCGGCCTGGCGGATCGCGCCCATGGCGGCGCGCGGGTCCGCGCAGTCGAGCTCAGGCTCGAGGTTGAGCAGCACCAGCGCCGGCTTGGCGAGCGCGGCGGCGAGGCCGCCGCCGACCGGCAGGCCGGCCAGGTAGCCGCCCACCGAATTGGCCGCTTCGCCGAGGAAGCCGAGCTTGGCGCCCGCCGCCTGCGCGAGCGCCTGGGCCGCCGCATGGATCTGCGCCGCCTGCGGATGCTGCTGGGCGAAGTTGCCGAGCAGCACGGCGGCGTTCTTCGCCCCTTCCAGCCATTTCCCGCAACCGGCGAGCGTCGCGGCGAGCTCCGATGGCGCGACGATCCTCTTGCCGGCGATCGGCATCAGCCAGTCGTCGTCCGCCGAGTGAACGACGTAGATCTTGGTGCCGCGCTTCGCCGCCTGGCGCAGGCGCTGGGCGATGAGCGGATGGTCCTTGCGCAGGAACGAGCCGGCGACCAGCACGCGGTCCAGGCCGCCCAGGTCGGCGATGCCCATGCCGAGCCACGGCACGCCGCCGCGCTTGCCGTCGGCCGAGAAGTCGGCATGGCGCAGCCGGAAGTCCGCCGCGCCGCTGCTCGCCGCGGCGAGCTTGCCGGCGAGGTAGAGCTCCTCCAGGGTCGCATGCGGGCTGGCGAGGATGCCCAGGCCGCGGCCCTTGAGGCCCCACACCGCCTCGTCCATCGCCACCTGCCACTCGACCTCCTCCCAGCGGCCGTTGCGCTTGAGCATCGGCTGCGTCAGGCGGTCGGCGGAATTGAGGCCCTCGTAGGAGAAGCGGTCCTTGTCCGAGAGCCAGCACTCGTTGATGGCCTCGTTCTCCAGCGGCAGCACGCGCATCACCTTCTTCTGCTTCACCTGCACGAGCAGGTTGGAGCCCAGCGCGTCGTGCGGGGACACCGACTTGCGCCGCGACAATTCCCATGTCCTCGCCTTGTAGCGGAACGGCTCGGAGGTCAGCGCCCCCACCGGGCAAAGGTCGATCATGTTGCCGGAGAGCTCCGAGTCCACCGCCTTGCCGACGAACGAGACGATCTCCGAATGCTCGCCGCGGCCGGCCATGCCGAGCTCCATGATGCCGGCGATCTCCTGTCCGAAGCGCACGCAGCGCGTGCACTGGATGCAGCGGCTCATCTCCTCGGCCGCGACCAGCGGCCCCAGCTCCTTGCGCAGCACGACGCGCTTCTCTTCCTGGTAGCGCGAGTTGCTGTGGCCGTAGCCGACCGCGAGGTCCTGCAGCTGGCACTCGCCGCCCTGGTCGCAGATCGGGCAGTCGAGCGGGTGGTTGATGAGCAGGAACTCCATCACGCCGTTCTGCGCCTTCTTGGCGTTCTCCGAGTGCGTCCAGACCTTCATGCCGTCGGTCACCGGCGTGGCGCACGCCGGCAGCGGCTTGGGCGCCTTCTCCACCTCGACCAGGCACATGCGGCAGTTGGCGGCGATGGACAGCTTGCTGTGGTAGCAGAAGTGCGGGACGTAGGTCTTGACCTTGTTGGTCGCGTCCATGATGGTCGCGCCGTGCGGCACCTCGACTTCGACCCCGTCGATCTGGACCTTGAGCATCTAGGCCGCCGCCTTCATCGATGTCTCCTGGTGCGCGCCGGAGCGCCCCCACCTCGGCTCGATCTCGCCCTGAACCAGGCAGCGCTTGTGCTCGATGTGGTGGACGAACTCCTGCCGGAAGTGCTTGAGGAAGCTCTTCACCGGCAGCGCCGCCGCGTCGCCGAGCGCGCAGATGGTGCGGCCGGCGATGTTGTCCGCCACGTTGTCGAGCAGCGCGAGGTCGTCCATGCGCCCCCGGCCCGTCTCGATGCGGTTCACCACGCGGTAGAGCCAGCCGGTGCCCTCGCGGCAGGGCGTGCACTGCCCGCACGATTCCTCGAAGTAGAAGTACGACAGGCGCTCGAGCGCCCGCACCATGCAGGTCGAGTCGTCCATCACGATCACCGCGCCGGAGCCGAGCATGGAGCCCGCCTTGGCGATCGCGTCGTAGTCCATGTCGGTCGCCATCATGATGTCCGCCGGCAGCACCGGCATGGACGAGCCGCCCGGGATCACCGCCTTGAGCTTGTGGCCGGCGCGCACCCCGCCCGCCATCTCGAGCAGCTTCGCGAACGGCGTGCCCAGCCTGACCTCGTAGTTGCCGGGCCGGTTGACGTGGCCGGTCACGGAGAAGAGCTTGGTGCCGCCGTTGTTCGGCCGGCCGAGCGCGAGGAACGCGTCGCCGCCGTGGCGCATGATCCACGGCACGGAGGCGAAGGTCTCGGTGTTGTTGATGGTCGTCGGCTTGCCATAGAGCCCGTAGCTCGCCGGGAACGGCGGCTTGAAGCGCGGCTGGCCCTTCTTGCCCTCGAGCGACTCGAGCAGCGCCGTCTCCTCGCCGCAGATATAGGCGCCGTAGCCCGGATGCGCGTACATCTCGAACGAGAAATCCGAGCCCAGGATGTTCCTGCCGAGGTAGCCGGCGGCATAGGCCTCGCGCAGCGCTTCCTCGTACTGGTCGTAGATCTCCCAGATCTCGCCGTGGATGTAGTTGTAGCCCGCGCCCGCCGACATGGCGTAGCCGGCGATGATCATGCCCTCGATGACCGAGTGCGGGTTGTAGCGCAGCAGGTCGCGGTCCTTGCACGTGCCCGGCTCGCCCTCGTCGGAGTTGCACACGACGTACTTCGGCCCCGGGAACTGGCGCGGCATGAACGACCATTTCAGGCCGGTGGGGAATCCGGCGCCGCCGCGGCCGCGCAGCGCCGACTTCTTCACCTCGGCGGTCACGTCCTCGGGCTTGGTCTTCTCGGCGAGGATCTTCCTCAGCGCCGCGTAGCCGTCGCGCTTCTCGTAGTCGGCGAGCCGCCAGTTGCGCCCGTCGAGCCCCTTCATGAGGATCGCGTCCGGACCGTAGTCGAGCAGGCTCATTTCAGGTCCTTGAGGAGCTGGTCGATCTTCTCGTTGCTCATGTAGTCGTGCATCTTCTTGTTGTTGACGAGCAGCACCGGCGCCATCGCGCAGGCGCCCATGCACTCGCCTTCCTTGAGGGTGAAGTGCCCGTCCGGGGTGGTCTCGTTGAAGTCGATGCCGAGCTTCTGGCGCAGGTAGTCCGCCGTGGCGAGCGAGCCCTGCAGGCCGCACGGCAGGCAGGTGCACAGCGTGATCTTGTACTTGCCGGTCGGCTCGCGGTTGTACATGTTGTAGAAGGTGGCGACCTCGTACACCGCCACCGGCGGCATGCCGAGGTACTGCGCGACGAAATCCATCGTCTCCGTCGACAGCCAGCCCTTCTCGTCCTGCGCGATGGCGAGCGCCATCATCACCGCCGACTGCTTCCATTCGGGCGGGTACTTCGCCACCTCGCGGTCGATCTTCTGCAGGGATTCGGGGGTCAGCATCGCGCGCGCTCGCTCATCTGTCGATATCGCCGAATACGATGTCGATGGTGCCGATGATGGCCACGGCGTCGGCCAGCATGTGCCCCTTCGCCAGCTCGCCCATGGCCGACAGGTGCACGTAGGCCGGCGAGCGCAGCTTCATGCGGTAGGGCTTGTTCGCGCCGTCGGAGACCAGGTAGACGCCGAACTCGCCCTTCGGGTGCTCGATGGCGGCGTAGGCCTCGCCCTCGGGCACGTGCATGCCCTCGGTGAACAGCTTGAAGTGGTGGATGAGCTGCTCCATGTCGCGCTTCATCTCCTCGCGCGATGGCGGCGCCACCTTGTGGTTGTCGACGATCACCGGACCGGGGTTGTTGCGCAGCCAGTCCACGCACTGCTTGATGATGCGGTTGGACTGGCGCATCTCCTCGATGCGCACGAGGTAGCGGTCGTAGGTATCGCCGTTGCGCCCGACCGGGATGTCGAAGTCGAGCCGGTCGTAGACCTCGTAGGGCTGCTTCTTGCGCAGGTCCCACTCGATGCCCGAGCCGCGCAGCATGACGCCGCCGAAGCCGAGCGCCTTGGCGCGCTCCGGCTCCACCACGCCGATGCCCACGGTGCGCTGCTTCCAGATGCGGTTGTCCGTGAGCAGCGTCTCGTAGTCGTCGACGTACTTGGGAAAGCGCCGGGTGAAGTCCTCGATGAAGTCGAGCAGCGAGCCCTGGCGGTTGGCGTTCATCTCGCGCATCTGGCTCGAGTTGCGCGAGTACTGCGCCTGGTACTGCGGCATGCTGTCGGGCAGGTCGCGGTACACGCCGCCCGGCCGGTAGTAGGCCGCGTGCATGCGCGCGCCGGACACCGCCTCGTAGCAGTCGAGCAGGTCCTCGCGCTCGCGGAAGCAGTAGAGGAACACCGTCATCGCGCCCAGGTCCAGGCCCTGCGTGCCGAGGAACAGCAGGTGGTTCAGGATGCGCGTGATCTCGTCGAACATGACGCGGATGTACTGCGCGCGGATCGGCACCTCGATGCCGAGCAGCTTCTCCACCGCCAGCACGTAGGCGTGCTCGTTGCACATCATGGACACGTAGTCGAGGCGGTCCATGTACGGCAGCGTCTGCAGGAAGGTGCGGTGCTCCGCCAGCTTCTCCGTGCCCCGGTGCAGCAGCCCGATGTGCGGGTCGGCGCGCTGGATCACCTCGCCGTCGAGCTCGAGCACCAGGCGCAGCACCCCGTGCGCCGCCGGGTGCTGCGGCCCGAAGTTGAGCGTGTAGTTGCGGATCTCCGGCATCGCGCTAGGCGCCCCCCTCGCCGTAGTGCTCCTCGCGCACGATGCGCGGCGTCACCTCGCGCGGATCGATGGTCACGGGCTGGTAGACCACGCGCCGCTGCTCCGGGTCGTAGCGCATCTCGACGTAGCCGGTGATCGGGAAGTCCTTGCGGAACGGGTGGCCGACGAAGCCGTAGTCGGTGAGGATGCGGCGCAGGTCGGGATGGCCGTCGAAGATGATGCCGAAGAGGTCGAACGCCTCGCGCTCGTACCAGTTGAGGCTCGGCCACACCTCGACCAGCGACGGCAGCATCGGGAACTCGTCGTCCGGGCACAGGCAGCGCACCCGCAGCCGCCAGTTGTGCGTGAAGGACAGCAGGTGCACCACGGCGGCATAGCGGCCGCCCTGCGGCACGCGGCGCCCGGCGTAGGCGGCGTAGTCGACGCCGCAGAGGTCGGTCGCCTGCTCGAAGCGCAGCTCCGGGCTGTCGCGCAGCCCGAGGCAGGTCTCCTTGTACCGGGCGGCGGATACCTCGACGGTCACCTCGCCCAGGCGCTCGAGCGGCGCGAGGCCCGCCTGCTGGAGAAGGTCGAACAGCTTCTGCAGCCTGGGCGTCATCGAGCGATCGTTGCAGTCGGGCTCGGCATCATCGAGCGATCGTGCTGGTGCGCTTGATCTTGTTTTGCAGCTGCACGAGGCCGTACAGCAGCGCCTCGGCGGTGGGCGGGCAGCCCGGCACGTAGATGTCGACGGGCACGATCCGGTCGGCGCCGCGCACCACGGAATACGAATAGTGGTAGTAGCCCCCGCCGTTGGCGCAGGAACCCATCGACACCACCCAGCGCGGCTCGGCCATCTGGTCGTAGACCTTGCGCAGGGCCGGCGCCATCTTGTTGCACAGCGTGCCGGCGATGATCATCACGTCGGACTGGCGCGGGCTCGGCCGGAACACGATGCCGAAGCGGTCGAGGTCGTAGCGCGCCGCGCCGGCATGCATCATCTCGATCGCGCAGCAGGCGAGGCCGAAGGTCATCGGCCACATCGAGCCGGTGCGCGTCCAGTTGATGACCGTGTCGAGCTTCGTGGTGACGAAGCCCTGCTGCATCAGCCCTTCAACGCCCACGGGCTACTCCCATTCCAGCGCTCCCTTCATCCACTCGTACACGAAGCCCACCACGAGGATGGCGAGGAACAGCATCATCGACAGGAAGCCGAACAGGCCGACCTCGTTGACCACCGTGGCCCAGGGGAAGAGGAAGGCGATCTCCAGGTCGAACAGGATGAAGAGGATGGCCACGAGGTAGTAGCGCACGTCGAACTTCATGCGCGCGTCCTCGAAGGCCTCGAAGCCGCACTCGTAGGGCGAGAGCTTCTCCGGATCCGGCCGGCTCGGGCCGAGCAGCTTGCCGAGCACCATGGGGCCCACGCCGACCGCCAAGCCGACGAGGATGAAGAGCAGGATTGGATAGTACTCAGCTAGCATAGTTCAGGCGACCAGCGGAACCTTCCCGCCCCCCGTCGCTGCAGGCGCAAATTCTACCTGTTTTCGCGTGCCAAGCTTGACCCAGATCAAACGGCAAAGACCGTGCGCGCGAAGGTTCACTGCACGCTCGAGCGCGCGCGGCGGCCACGCATCCTGGGCGTCGCCACGTTGCGCGCGAGGGTACGCGCGACTCGGACCATTTCCTCTCTGAGGTGCTGGGCAAGGCGCTCGCGCACCGGCGCGAGCAGCGCCGGCAGCCGCACCGAGTGGCTGAGCGCCTGCGTCTCCTGCGCGTAGAGCTGCAGCATCTGCGAAACGCGCTGCTCGAGCTCCTGGGCGG